>DNFX01000275.1:4494-4862 GCA_003486795.1 Actinomycetota bacterium | reverse complement strand
ATTCAATAGGATCTTCTATGGTTATTATATTTTCACTTCTTGATTCATTTATGATATTTATAATCGAAGCAAGTGTTGTTGATTTTCCACTTCCTGTAGGACCGCAAACCAGAACCAATCCCCTCGGATAAGCAGCAAACTCCTTTACTTTGGGAGGTAAGCCGAGTTCTTCCACTGATTTGATTTCTGAGGTAACAATTCGGAAAGCTGCAGCTATAGTCCCTCTCTGAAAATAATAATTACATCTAAAACGCCCTTTGTTCTGTATTGCGTAAGAAAAATCAAGTTCAAGTTTATCCTCAAACTTTTTTATCTTTTTATCATCTATTATTTTAAAAAGCATATTCTTCAAATTGTCTGATGAAAGT
>DNFX01000275.1:0-4439 GCA_003486795.1 Actinomycetota bacterium | reverse complement strand
TTAATATTTACTTCCATTTTTTTATAAATATTTTTATAAGATATTAATATAATTAATAATATATTAGATTATACAATTTAAAATAATTTAATAAAATAGTTTTTATAATTTACTTAATACTATTTTTAAAATATTTTAACAGGTCTTTTTTTTCAGGATAAAACCCGTTCCATATTTCAAATGAACTAAGCGCCTGATTGACAAGCATATCTATTCCGCTGATTATAACCGCACCTTCAGATTTTGCCTTTAAGAGCAATTTGGTCTCAATTGGCTTGTATATCATTTCAAATATAAATTTGCCATTCAGATTCCAGATTTCAGGAATAGGCATAATGTCGGTAGCTTTTAAACCTTCCATTCCCACAGATGTACAATTAACAATAAGATCAATTTCTTTTAATTTATCATTATTAACATCAGAAATGTTTTCTAAAACTATTATTTCCTTATCATAATATTTTTTGAATAATTCTTTTAATTCCAATGCCTTGCTTGTTGTTCTGTTAAAAATATACAGTTTCTTTATTTTTTTATTTATTAATCCAAGAACAGTACTTTTTGCAGTACTTCCTGCTCCCAGAACAAGAGCACATGCTTTATTAAAGGTAAAATCTTTTTCTTCAAGTGATTTGACAAAACCGGTTATATCAGTATTAAATCCTTTATACTGCTTTCCTATTCTGGCAACAGTATTTACTGATTTTATAATTAATGAATCCTTACTTACATTATCAAGATAATTCATTATTTCTTTTTTAAAAGGCATTGTAATATTAAAGCCCTTAAATCTTAGGGACTTAAAACATGAAACACATTCTTTTAGATTTTCAGGTTTTATCTCAAACACAAGATATACGGAATTGATTGAATTTTTCTCAAAAAGGAAATTATGAATTAAAGGAGAAAAGCTATGCCTGGCAGGATAACCAAGAAGTCCGTAAATATTTGTGTAGCCGTTAATCCGTTCTGACATCTTTTTACACTTATTATTTTTAATATGTTATTCTAAAATCTTTAAAATCTGCTGAGTGCGTATATTCATTAATTTTTATTTTGCTTATATATGCGAAAGAAGGACCTTTTTTAATTTCAGAAATGAATTTATCCAGATTTTCTTTCTTCCCGCAGCATACTATTTCAAGGTTACCATCATAACAATTTTTAACATAACCCTTGATATTATTTCTGACTGCTCTTGTTAAGGCATAATTTCTAAAACCTACTCCCTGCACTCTTCCCTCAAGAATTATTTCAAAGCACTTATTCATTTTCCGTTTTTTTCCTTATTATTGAAAATAAATTTATATTCCCAAGCCCCTTCAGGATTACAGTATCGTTAGGGTTAGCTTCATCAGTCAGAAATTCATACCTGTTTCTCTTAATTATAATTTCATCTACCTTAAAGAGTCTCGGAAAAATACCAGGCTCAATTATTTCTATAATATCACCTTTCTTAAACTGGTTCTTTACAAGAATTTCGGTACATCCATCTTCTGATATTTCTCTTACACAGGTTCCTATAAATTTATAATTCTGATTTATTTTTACATTCTCATTATTTTCAAGCTCCTCAAAAGAATCAAGAAACATAAATCCCAGAGTAAAATCCCTGTGGCTGCATTTCATTATTTCAGACATAAGAAATTCTTTGTTTTTTTCATTAAAGTTACCTTCAGCTATTAAATCCAGAGCTTTTCTGTAGACCCATACAGTCTGTGCGACATAACTCTCTGTTTTCATTCGCCCCTCTATTTTTACAGCAGAAACTCCCGCATTTACAACATAATCCAGTTTTGGAAGAAGGCACAAATCTCTTGAATTATAAATATACGTACCATCTGATTCCTGGGTAATATTATAAAATAAATTTGGTCTTTGTTCCTCCATCAGATAATATTTCCATCTGCAACTGTGCGCACATTCACCCTTGTTTGCATCACGTCCAGTCATATATTTGCTGAGCATGCATCTTCCTGAATATGAAATACATAAAGAACCATGAATGAAAACTTCAATTTCAATTTCTGAATTTTTAACCAGTTCTGTTAAATCACGATATTTAATTTCTCTGGCGATATTTATTCTACTGACACCGATATCTTTATAGTGATTAACAGTCAGATGATTTGTTGTACTTAGCTGGGTACTCATATGTATTTTTCCATGCCCCGTATATTTCTTTATTACTGATATCAGTCCGGGATCTGAAATAATATATCCGTCAAAATCAATGTCTTTTATACTTTTTATGTATTCAGTAAATTCAGGTATCTCGTTTTCAAATATAACAGAATTCAATGTTAAATATACTTTTTTATTTTTATCATGTGAATATTTAACAGCTTCTTCAAGTTCACTTATACTGAAGTTACTGCCGAAACTCCTTAGATTAAACTTCCTGCCGCCTATATAGACTGCATCTGCACCATATTCTAATGCATATTTTAATACTGAAATGTTACCTGCAGGCACAAGTAATTCCGGCAATTTATATTCTTTATCTGAAAATTGAAACTGAGACTCCATCTCCGATATCCAGGAAAATTGTTTTTAATAAATTGCTGTTATTTATAAATTTTATAAATTCCTTTATTCCTTTTACGCTATTTTTATCATGATCTTTTACATAATTGGAGAATATCTTTTCATCAATAAAAACATTGTCTGCAACAATAATAGCATTTTCATTTAATTTGTTCAGGAGTATTTCAAGATAGCCCGGATATTCATATTTGGCTGCATCAATAAAAATAAAGTCAAAACTTTCTTTAATTTCCGGAATTATTTTCAATGCATTGCCATGTATAAACGAAACCTTTTTTTTTGGAAAACTTGAAGAAATAAAGTTTTCTGCTTTTTCAATACGTTTTTTATTCAGGTCAATACCGGTATAAGATCCTTTTTCAAGATTTTTTATTAAATAATAAGTTGAATAACCTTCGCCACATCCGATTTCAAGAATGTTTTCAGGCTGTCTTAAAAATATTATTGTTTCAAGGAGCCTTCCCACGTCATTGCTTATTACAGGGACTTTATTGCTTTTGGATACATCGGCAATTTTTTTTAATGATTTTTTCTCTGATAAAAAATTCTCTAGCTCTTTCATTGGTTCTGGGAATTATTAACGTTTTGATTATGTTCTTCCAGTGTTGTTGAAAAGGAGTGTTTGTGACTTTCCTGATCAGTCACCACATAGTATAAATAATCAACATCTGCAGGAAAGAGGGCTGCTTTTATACATTCTATTCCCGGATTACAGATAGGAGTGGGAGGCAGGCCGGTGTAAATTCTTGTATTGTAAGGAGTATCTGTTTCGAGATCGCTTTTTGTAAGCGGTTCTTCCCATTTGCCAAGAAAATAGCTCAGAGTTGCATCTATGCCAAGCGACATACCTGCTTCAAGTCTATTGTGTATCACAGCCGATATTAGTTCTCTCTCTTCCGGAATATAAGCTTCTCTTTCAATCATTGAAGCTATTATCAGAATATCATAATAATCAAGATCTTTTTCTTGTGATTTAGTATAATCAAGACTGCTTGTTTCAAACTGATACTGTGAAAGCATCATCTCAATAATATTTTTTAATGTATAATCCTGTAATATTTCATAAGTTTTTGGAAAAAGAAATCCCTCAAGTGATTTTACGAATACTCCATCTATTTTTAAAAAATCATAATCATAGATTTCAGGAGAAATGGTTCCACTAATATCCTGTGAGCTGATAGTAGGAACCTGCTCCAATATCCTTTCTGTTATCTGCTGCAACGTAAAACCTTCAGGAATAATCAGCTTATATGTTACAACGACAGGTCCACTGGAAATCATATCAAGGACATCTCCATATCCCGACAAAGTCAGCATTTTGTAAGTGCCCGGTAATAGCTTTTTTTCCAGTTTCTTCTCTTCAACGTATAGTTTGAAATACAGAGCATCATCTATTATACCGTTCTCTTCAAGAAGTTCGGATATCTGTGTAAGATTCATTCCTTCAGCTATGGTTATTTCTTTTTCAATACCTTTTTCAATTGATGTTTCTGTTTTTTCTGGTTCAGAATCAAAAATCTTACATGAGATATTAAAAAATATCTGAATACACAATAAGAAAATCAATAATATTACTATAAAAAAAAATTTTTCTTTTTTTATAATCATCCTTTATTTTTCCTGTAATACCTTTTAATATATTTTATAAGATACTGTAAGCATACCTATAAACAAATCAGATTATCTGCATAATTTTAAAAAAGCTTTTATTTATTAATCTTCCCCAGATAATTTTCCAGAATAATGGCAGCAGCAAATTTATCAATATCCTTAATATTACCTTTTTTTGTCTGTCTAAGTTTGTTTTCGGATATTCTGGTGGAAAACCGCTCATCAGTCAGTTCGATATCCATATTTATTCTATTACTTAATTCCATAAAATATTTTTTAGC
>DNFX01000074.1 GCA_003486795.1 Actinomycetota bacterium | reverse complement strand
GAAGAAGAGGACAGTCATCTGGGAGATTTTATAGAAGATCAGGAAGTAGAGGCACCTAGCGATGCCGCATCTTTTACAATGCTGCAGGAACAGCTTCAGATGGTTCTTAATACTTTAAACGACAGGGAACGAAAAGTAATCCAGCTCAGATTCGGACTTAATGACGGGCATCCCCGTACTCTTGAAGAAGTAGGCAGGGAATTCGGCGTGACCAGGGAAAGAATAAGGCAGATTGAAAGCAAAACACTGTCGAAGTTAAGACATCCCAGCAGAAGCGGCCCTCTGAAAGATTATCTTGAAGGATAGTAAAATCTACTTGAAATAAGCACTTTGTTTAATTATAATAAATAGCGTTTTGGTCGCTTGCTGACTTATTACATTTATTTTTTTCTCTTCGCTCCTCGATAGCTCAATGGTAGAGCATTCGGCTGTTAACCGAAGGGTTGTAGGTTCGAGTCCTACTCGGGGAGCCAACTTTGGGGACGTATAATTTGGTCCCAAAGCATAGGCTCTTTGGTTCGGTTTTTTAATTCTTCGGGTTCTACACCAATTAACGGGCTCTTCACCAAAAAATGGAAATGTAACATCTTTCTATCTTTTACATATCATTTCTTTACCTAAATTATATGCTTCTTCCAATTTAAAAGGATTATCTTTTATTTCACCTGTTTTATCAGCACTTGCATGGACTATGCCGACAAGTCTGCCATTTACAATTAAAACACTTGAATTTTGCATCATTTTACGTCTTTCTTGTTATCAATGACTTATTTTTTAATTAAATCATAAAGGCTATGTTTATACCTGTAGAACCTACGTTAATATAAGTAAAAAACAAAATAAAAACAAAATATATGAACCAGGCTTATAAATATGAATAAGAATGATAAACAAAACTCTGAAATAAGAAAGTTATGTGTGGTCTGCGGTTTGTTCTGTGGGGCTTGCTCGATTTATATCGGCACAAACGAAGACCCGCAAAGATTGAAGAGCATTGCTTACAGGCATAGAGTAAAACCTAAGGACATGGAATGCCATGGATGCAGAGCAGGAATAGGATATAAAGAATGGTTTAAAGAAAAAATACTGTATTACTTGTGCCCGAATTGCCATACATTAAATTCAGCATATGATATTGTTTGTAGAAATTGTGGAACTCAGCCAAGCTGCGAGTATGTAAAATTGCACAAAAAAGCTATTGAATCTTCAATGTAAAATCACAAGAGCTTTGGTCTGTAAAGATTTTTGCAAGTCAATAAAAATTACTGTTTTCTATTCATGCATCGAAACATCAAAAATTCTGGAATATGGTTTTATATCAGTATAATTTTTAACGTCTGCTAATAATTCCGGTCTGGCTTTTTCCATGATTTTTGAAAACTTTTCTTCTGTTTCAACAAAAATATGACATATGCATTTAAATTCCGACTCTGTGGAGTTACTTTGCTTGTCTTTTAAAACAATAATACCTTTACATGCATCACCGAAGTGTTTTTTTAATATTCCAAGATGTTTGTTCTGATAGTAATCAAAATCGAAAAACGCATCTTCCTTTTGCGGATAAAATACCGAATAAGTTATCATTATAATTACTCCATTCCTTATAAATTTATAAAGTCAAATTATTGATGCTTAAGCAATAATTCTATGATTCTAACATAATAATAGAATAAGAATATTTAATCATTATATTTTATGCCGGATAGCTATTTAAATTATTACCATAGGAAAGAAAATCAAGTATATAATGGTAATCAATACGAATACTTTTATTATTCCAGATAATAACATTTGGCAAATTAAACATTTTAGGGAGAGGGCATGAAAATTGATTTGACAAATAAGACTGCAGTTGTAACAGGCGCAACTGGAGAACTTGGGCGAACAATCGTTAGATCTATGGCAGAATGCGGAGCAGATGTCGGGATTTGTTACTTTAACAAAAAAGATTATGCAGACGAATTAAAGGATGAGATACGTAAAAAATATTCTGTCAAAGCTGTTGCAGTATGGGCAGATATAACGGACTTTGATTCAGTTATATCAATGAAAAATGAAATATTTCAAAGCCTTGGAACAACAGATATTATTGTTAATAATGCGGTTATACAAATTAATTGGAAAAATATTCTGGAACAAAACCCTGAGGATTATGAAAGTCAGTTTAAATCTTGTGTTATGCAAAATGTTTATATGGCAAAAGCATTTGTTCCCGATATGATGAAGCAGAACTATGGAAGAGTCATAGGAATTAATACTGAGTGTTCAATGCAGAATTTTGTAACACAATCCGCATATGTATCCGGGAAAAGAGGGATGGATGGTGTTCTGCGTGTGCTGGCCAGAGAGGTAGGAAGATACAATATAACCGTAAATCAGGTTGCCCCGGGATGGATTTTAACTGAAGGATGCCGCAATGCTGATGGAAGTGAAAAAAATACAAATCAGGACTTTCCCTATATAGAAAGATTGCCTTTGGGAAGAAGAGTTACGGATATCGAAGTGGCAAATGCAGTTTGTTTCCTTGCTTCGGATCTGGCTGCTTCTATTACAGGAGTTTATCTGCCTGTTTGCAGTGGCAATGTAATGCCTTCAATCTGAAACGGCTTTTTGAAAAAACAAAAAAATCAGTTAATAGTTTGGAAACAATGTGCAAATATTTAAATATTGAATATTTGGAAAAATAAAATAAAATGAAAAGAATAAAAGAAGGTAGTCTTTTTGCTTCTGATAACAAAACACATTTTTTAAACAGAATAAAAAAAATAATATTATAAAGAGGACAGACCGGATTGGATAATCAGCTATTAAAATTAAAGATATCTAAACTATATTATCAGAAAGGTCTTTCAAAATTAGAAATAAGTAAAAAACTGAAAATATCCAGATTCATCATAACAAAACTTTTAAAAGAAGCACTGGAAGACGGTTCGGTAAAAATTAT
>DNFX01000147.1:2174-3199 GCA_003486795.1 Actinomycetota bacterium | reverse complement strand
CCATTCTTTCAAAAGTATATTCTTCAGATACTTTTGAAGTCGAAGATATTTTCAGAAACTATCTTCAATACGCTGAAATATTAAAAAAATATATCGTAGACACAGCATTCCTTGTCAACGAAGCACTTGATAATGGTAAAAATATCTTATTTGAGGGAGCACAGGGTACTTTGCTGGATATAGATCACGGTACCTATCCTTACGTAACTTCATCCTCAACTATCTCAGGCGGAGTTTTTACAGGTGCAGGAATCGGTCCCAAAAGAATTGATAATGTTATTGGAATAACAAAGTCATACTGCACCAGGGTAGGAGAAGGGGTATTCCCGACAGAGCTTTTTGATGAGATTGGTGATTATATGCGTAACCGTGGAAATGAATATGGTACAACAACCGGAAGAGCCAGAAGATGCGGATGGTTTGACTGTGTGATAATAAGATATGCAAAAATGATCAATAACCTCGATAGTCTGGCAATTACAAAACTGGATGTACTTAGCGGTATAGAAAAAATAAAAATCTGTACCGGATATGATATTGATGGAAGAATTTATGATAATGTTACTCCAAACTGCACGACTTTACAAAAAAGCAAACCTGTTTATATGGAAACAGATGGCTGGGAAGAAGATATATCTGATATCAAGGATTTTGGCAAACTTCCTTTTAATGCAAAAAAATATATTAATATTCTTGAGGAGCTGTTAAAAATTCCAGCCTCCATGATAAGCGTTGGTCCGGACAGGAATCAGATTATTATAAAGGATAATAATCTGAAGAATTTTTTAAAAATAAACTGATTATGAAGAGGAATTGATGAATATACTTATATTGGGAAGTGGCGGAAGAGAACACTGCATAGCCTGGAAGATATCTCAAAATACGAAGGTAAATAAAATTTATGCAATTCCCGGCAATGCAGGAATTGCAAGGATTGCAGAATGTACTTATATGCCATTGGAAAAAGAAAATTTTCCATCAATTCTTGAATTTGTAAAAGATAAGAAGATAGATTTTACCATTGT
>DNFX01000147.1:0-2149 GCA_003486795.1 Actinomycetota bacterium | reverse complement strand
AAAAAAATAATATTCCTGGAGCAAAAGCTTATTTTTTTAAAAAGAATGAATATGAAAAAGCAAAAGATTTTATAGGCGAACTCAGAAATGATAGCTATCCATGGGTAATAAAAGCTGATGGACTTGCAGCTGGCAAAGGAGTAATTATATGTAAAGACCAGCATGAGATGCTTGAAGCTCTTGAAGATTTTTTCATCAGAGATGTGTTCGGCAAATCCGGAGAGGAAATAATAATAGAGGAGTTTATCGAAGGGTTTGAAGTATCCATAATGTGTATTTGTGATGGAAAACGGATTATACCCTTGGAACCGGCACAGGATTATAAAAAAGTTTTTGATTCAGACAAAGGCAGGAATACAGGAGGTATGGGCAGTTTCAGCCCAGTGCCTTTTGTAGATGATATTTTACTTGAAAAGATTCTTGATAAAATAATATTCCCGACATTTGAATCTCTTAAAAGAGAAGGAATAGATTACAGAGGTATATTATACGGGGGAATAATAGTAAAAGAAAATGAACCTTATCTTCTAGAATATAATTGCAGATTCGGAGACCCTGAAACTCAGGTTGTACTGCCAAGACTTGATAGCGATCTTCTGGATATCCTTATGGATGCCAGTAAAGGAAATCTTGGCAATACCGAGTTAAAATGGAGTACCGATAAATGTGTATGTGTTGTAATTGCTTCCAGAGGATATCCTGAGACATCTTCAAAAGGAGATATAATTTATGGCATTAAAGAGCATTCAAATAAAAACGATGTTCTCATTTTTCATGCAGGAACAAGTATGGATAAAGATAATATAGTTACCAGTGGCGGCAGGGTTTTAAATATTGTAAGCAAGGACAAAACTTTTAAAGGAGCAATAGAAAAAAATTATAATAAAATCAAAAGCATAAATTTTAATGGCATGCAGTACAGGAATGATATTGCCAGAAAAGTAGCAGAAAAAGAAAATAATTAATCCGGGAGGTTTAAAGTAATGAGGGAAGGTAAAAAACTGGTTGCGATTTTAATGGGAAGCAACTCAGATGAAAAAGTAATGTCTTCAGCTGAGGATATACTTGCTGAATTTGGAATAGGTTTTGAGAAAATAATTTCTTCTGCGCACAGAATGCCTGAAAAAACATCGGATTTTGCCAAAACACTCAGAGAAAACAAATTCGAAGTTGTTATTGCCGGTGCAGGTAAGGCTGCCCATCTTCCGGGTGTGATAGCTGCATATACAACTCTTCCTGTTATAGGAGTCCCAATCAAAACCGACGATCTTGGTGGACTTGATTCGCTTTTATCCATAGTTCAGATGCCAAGCGGAGTTCCTGTTGCGACAGTTGCCATTAATGGTGCAAAGAATGCAGGAATACTTGCAGCTCAGATACTTGCGCTGAAATATCCTGAAATCGAGGAAAAGCTGATAACTTATAAAAACAAATTAAAAGGATAGGACAAGATATTTATGGCAGATAATACTAAGATCAGAATAAAAGATTTCGGTTTTTATTATGGTGATACAAAAGTACTGACAGATATAAGCTTCAACATTACAAGAAATACCATTACTGCCATTATCGGACCATCAGGATGTGGAAAATCAACTCTTTTAAGAACTTTTAACAGAATGAATGAACTCATTGGTAATGTGAAGGTTGAAGGCACGGTAGAAATTGATAATGAAGACATATACAAATCAGGAGTCGATGTAGTTGAGCTTAGGAAGAAAGTCGGCATGGTTTTCCAAAGGCCAAACCCATTTCCGAAAACTATCTATGATAATGTGGCTTACGGACCCCGACTTCATAAGAAATATTCAAAAAGTGAACTGGATATGATTGTTGAGGAAAGTCTGAAAAAAGCAGCATTATGGGATGAAGTAAAGCACAAGCTTAACAAAAGTGCACTTGATTTATCCGGAGGCCAGCAGCAGCGCTTGTGCATTGCAAGAGTCCTTGCTGTAGACTCAGAGATAGTTCTAATGGATGAGCCGGCATCAGCGCTTGACCCCATATCTACACAGAAAATTGAAGACCTTATAGTTGAGTTAAGGGAAAATTATACGATAGTAATAGTTACCCATAATATGCAGCAGGCCGCAAGAGTTTCCCAGAAGACTGCCTTTCTTTTAATGGAAGAACAAGGGAAAGCTGCCAG
>DNFX01000270.1 GCA_003486795.1 Actinomycetota bacterium | reverse complement strand
CAGGCAATCAATAGTCCCCTGATTGAAGCTTCGATAGATGGCGCGAAAGGAATCCTTTTAAATGTCTCAGGCGGGCCTGACCTGAAATTATTCGAAGTCAATGAAGCTGCGGAGATAATTAGAAATTCATCAAGTCAGGAAGCAAATATTATTTTTGGTGCAGTAATTGATGAAAATATGAAAGAAAAGATAAAAGTTACAATAATTGCAACAGGTTTTAAAGACAAGAGTTTTGATTTAAGGCAGAAACAGGAAAAACAGCGTGAAGGAAAGAATGAAAATGAATCTCCTGAAAACAGACAGGAAGAAAAAAAGAACATTGAAAGAGAAAGTATTTTTCCTGAATTAAAAGAGTCAACAAAAGGAATTAAATTTGGCGAAGAAGAGGATATCCTGGATATCCCCACATTTCTCAGAAAAGATAAAAACCCATTTTAATCAAACAATTAATGGAAATAAATGAGATATATAAAAAGCAGACATTATATTTTTCACCTGTAGAACTAAATGAGAAATATGGAATTAGTTTTATATTTACATCTGCTTTTAACGAAAACCCCGAAGGAAAGCCGGATGATTTCAATCTTTCTCTTAATACTGAAGATGAACCGGTAAGAGTATTAAAAAACAGAGAAAAAATTCTTTATCTGAATGATATTAAAACTTTAAATCCGATTATTTTCTTAAAGCAGACTCACAGCGCCAGAACAGTAATTATTGATGAAGATTTTTTACAAAAATTCAGAAAGCTTTACATAAAACTAAGCGAATCAATTCAGTCAGAAACAGACATTCAGGAAATCAATAAAATAAAGAATTCTATTCCTTCAGGAGATGCGATTATAACGGCAATGCCCGGAATTCCCATAATGGTACTGGGTGCAGATTGTAATATTATTCTTGTATGTGATATTAATTTGAGAATTATTGCAGCAATACATTCCGGGTGGAGAGGTGTACTGAATAATATTTTAGGCAACAGTCTTAATATGATGATTGAAAGATTCGGCTGTAAGCGGAAAGATTTAATGCTCTTTTTTGGTCCTTCGATTAGAAAATGCTGCTTTGAAACAGATCGTAGCTTATATGAGGATTTTAAGAAAAGATTTGGAGAAATCCCGGGCGAAAATAATAAATCATATATTAAGGATAAATATTTTATTGATCTGGTTGAAATATTAAAGTATGAAGCAATAAAAACAGGTATTGAAGTTAAAAATATCAGCATTATTGATAAATGCACCAGTTGCTGCAAAGATGGTTTATTTTTTTCCTACAGGAAGAATAAAAAAACAGGCAGGCAGGCAGCTCTTGCATATATCAGGGAAAATTTTAAAAATTGAATTGAATTTAATAATATAATTAGGCCATGGATGAGATAAACAGAATTAAGGAAAATTTAGTAAATATAAGAAAAAATATTGAAGAAGCCTGCAAGAGAAGCAGAAGAAGTGCAGAATCTGTCAGGCTGCTTATTGCTACCAAATATGCAGACATCCCGCAGGTAAAAAATTTATATAATCTGGGATTAAGGGAATTCGGAGAAAACAGAGCAGAGGAATTATTACTGAAATCAGAAAAAATAGAAAATGATGCAGTATGGCATTTTATAGGTCATCTTCAAACAAATAAAATAAAAAAGGTCATACCTGTTGCAGAATACATACATTCTATTGATAGTATAAAAACTATTTCTGCTATAGATTCATATTGTAAAAAAATAAATAAAATACAGAAAGTATTGGTTGAGATAAATCTTTCAGGTGAAGCCAGCAAATATGGTTTAATGGCAAATGATGTTAACATTTTTTTCAAAGATGCGTTAAAATATAAGAATATTGATATAAAAGGTCTGATGACAATGGCACCTTTAACTGAGGATAGTGAAGCAATAAGAAAAGTTTTTGCTAATTTAAGAATAATAAAAGAAAATCTGGAAGCAGAGAACAGAAATCTGAATCTTAAAGAACTTTCTATGGGTATGAGCAATGATTATATAATAGCTATTGAAGAAGGTTCAACTATTATAAGATTAGGTTCTGCTGTTTTCAGATAAAGTAATCAATTTAAGGAGATTCTATGCCAGGTTTTTTCAGGAAAACATTATCTTTCTTGGGTTTTATAGATGAAGATTATGAAGAGCCTGTACCTAAAAAAATCCCGGCTCGCAGTAAAAAAGAATATAGTTACAGAAATAATAATTTATCAGATAAGAATATTCTGAAAGTTTACAGCAGTGATGAAAAAAACAGTGATGAAAAGAGAAAAACAGGCAGTAGCTGGTTTAGATCTCCAAGAAAAATCACTAATCTTGAGGAAGTTAAGATGGAAAAGAAGACCAAAGTTTTTGTAATTGAACCAAATGGTTACGAAGATTCACAGATAATCGGTGACAAATTCAAATCCGATATACCTGTGATTGTTAACCTTCAGAATGAGAGTCCTGATACATCCAAGAGAATAATAGATTTCTGCAGCGGTCTCACTTATGCCTTAAACGGCAGTATTGAAAAGGTTGCAGAAAAAGTTTTTCTAATAACACCATACAATGTTGAAGTTACTTCAGAAGAAAAAGAAATATTAAAAGAAAAAGGTTTTTATGAAGAAATATAAGCTTGGGATAATCGGAATGGGAAATATGGCCTCTGCAATTGTCAGTGGTGTTATTAATTCTTTTTTTTTAAATAATAAGGATATCTGTTTTTATGAAATTGATAATGAGAAATCACGAAAATCAGAATTAACCCTTAAAATAGATTTATGTAAGGATATTGAAGAAGTTTTGCTGATGTCGGAATATGTGCTTCTTGCATTCAAGCCTCAAAATCTTAAGGATAATGCTGAAATACTTGCCAGATATTTTGATTCTGATAAAAATATACTGGTCAGCATATTGGCCGGAATTCCGATAAAGTATTTTGAAGGTCTTTTCTCAAAAAAAGCAAAAATTATCAGAATAATGCCTAATGCACCTGTTTTAATAAATAAGGGAATTTCAGCAATTTCGGTGAATCCGAATATAAATTCTGTTCATAAAGACTTCGTAATTAAATTATTCGGATGTATAGGCAGTACCGTTATAATAGATGAAGAATACCAGAATCTGGCTATTGCATTAAGCGGAAGCAGCCCGGCTTATTTTTACCTTATTTGTAAATACATGACAGAATATGCTATTGAAAGAGGATTGGATGAAAAAATTGCAAGAAATCTGGTTGCAGGAAGCATGATCGGCAGCGGGGAAATGATTAATAATTCCGGTGAAGATATTAATGAAATGATAAAAAAAGTTGCATCAAAAGGTGGAACAACAGAAAGAGCTATAGAGAGTTTTGAAAAAAATGACCTTAAAAAGATAATAAATGACGCAATGGATATGGCATTAAAAAGAGCATACGAAATTGAAGATTCAATATAAAAATATTTTTAATTGTTGCCAGGAGGAATAATGAATATAAATTCGGAATATATACAAAAAAAGGAATTTCACACGGTTTTTAAAGGTTACAGTATGGAAGAAGTAGATAAGTTTCTTGATATTATTGCTGTTGAATTTGACAGGCTGACCAAGAAAAACAAGGAATTACAGGATAATCTGGATAAAATGAAGTTTGAAAATCCGTCTCAGAATGAAGATGTTTCAAAACTTGTTTCAGATGTTCTGGTATCAGCCCACAAAGTAGCTGACGAGATTAAAAGGAAGGCTGAAATAGAAGCCAGGGAACTGGTAGAGCATAAAAAAGGCACGGAAGTACTGGAAATAAACAGTCTGATTGAAAAGAAAAAGAAAATTGACAGCCAGCTGGAACAGTCCCAGAATGTTTATAAGGATTTTCTGGAAGATATAAAATCTTCCATAAAAGAACTTTCATCAAAAATCGAAAATATCGAAAAGAATTTCAGCGAAAGAACTGTTATAAGTCAAGATTCTGAAGAAATTAATACCCGTTCAGGGGAAAGTGAATCAGAGACTGATGAAATACAGAAAGAAGATATTACAAATTCTGAAGTAAATGATTTTCATGCAAAAAATGAAAACAATATTACTCAGTCTGAAGTCGGGGACAAGGTAATTGAATTCGAAGAAGATAAAAAGATCAGAGACTTTATTGAAAGCGGTGATATGGCAGTTGGATATAAAGACACCCATGATGACAGTTATGATAAATCTGACAGTGTAAAAACAGATAAAAAAATATTTGATGAATTTGAAGAAGAGAAAATATATAAAGATAAAAGAAAAACAGATATTGGCAATCCCGACATAATTGATGAGTTTTTTGGGGATAATGAAGAAAGAAATTATTAAACTATTTGTAAAACCAGGTTCGTCTAAAACTGAAATAGCAGGTATGCATGATGGAATGGTAAAGATAAGAATTTCTTCTCCAGCTGAAAAAGGGAAGGCTAACAGAGAGCTTGTTAACTTTTTATCATTAAAACTTCAGATTCCGAAAAAGGACATCAGAATAACTTCCGGAGAATTATCTAATATAAAAACCCTTGAAATAAAAGGAATCTGCCAGGATTCCCTTANNGATACGACCTATAATAACTGCAAATAAACAATAATATAACTATAATTTACATTAAGAAACTATTATAACTTAATATAGCTTATAAAAAATAATTAATACTAATATTATATTATAATAGAGAATAATAAGATTATTTGACAAAATTGCATTACAAATATATTATACAATATTAAAATATCTGTAAAAAATGCCTTAATATAGCTGAAAAAGCATTTTCAGGATAAAATAGGCTTAAATAAAATATTAAAACAGAATAAGCAAAATAAATTGAAAATATTAGTTTTAATAACAAATAATAAAGAAATTACAGATAATATCAGTCATATAAAGCCAGATAACCTTGAAATTATTACTTTAAAAGAAGATGACCTTTCAGCTTGCTATCTTGAAGAGTATATACCAGATTTTATAATATTTGATTCAGATAAAAAACTTGAGAATTTAAGAATATTTCTCAGAAAAAATCCTCTTACAAAAATATTTATGCACAGATATTCTGATTTCTATAAAGAGCATAAAAACATCATTATAATAGAAAAAATCTCCTGCTCTGATTCCATAAAAAAAATAATCAGAATAATAAATTCACTTGAAAACCCCGGAGGAGAAAATAAAAATTTTAAAGTATCAGAAAATCTGAAAGTAATCAGCCAGCATACCGTATCCTTTCTTTCTATAAAGGGAGGATCGGGTAACACATCATCTGCATTAAATATTGCAGCAATAGCAAGTGAAGAGTTCAATCTAAAAACTGCTTTTATTGATATGAATTTTTCTGAAGCTGTTTCTGATACGTCCTTATATCTTGAAACAGAAAACATCCCAAATCTTTATTACTATTTTTTAAATTATGAAGAAGGTAAAAGAGCTCTTGAAAATTCTGTATCTTTCAGATCTAAAAAAGGACTGGATATTTTTGTTTCACCAGGATCCTCACAATTTATTAATAAACTTGATAGAGATATTTTCAGCAGTTTTCTTTATCAGTTAAAAAGTAATTATAATTTTATCATTTTTGATTATCCTGCAAATCTGTTTTCAGTCAATAGTTTTTTTGACAGTATTGCAGATTTTACAGATTTTTTCCTGGCAACATCGTTTCCGACAGAAATATGTGCAAAAAAAACTTATGCAGTCAACAGATTAATTGGAGAAGGTAAAGGAATATTCGTCATTCTTAACAATTCATGTTTTTCTAAGGGAATCGGAAAAAAAGAGTTTGAAAAAATTTCAGGAAGCAGTGTCATTTCTGAAATTCCCTGGTTGAATTTGAAAATACATAAAAAGTTAAGAATAGGTGATAAAGATACTGAAATAATTGATACACGAAATTATTTAAGATGCTTTTTTAATAATTATTTGATGGTATGAATGCTGAAGAGAAACTATATACAATAAAAGATTTGTCAAATCTGGTAGGGATAAGCGAAACAGAAATAATAAACCTTATAATGCAAAAAAAACTTAAAGCAATAAGAATTGACAGGACAGTAAGAGTTAAGGAAAGCGATCTTGATTCATTTCTGGATTTTTTTGTAGGCAGCAGCAACCAGACAGAAAAAAATGCAATAGCCCTACCCAAGGAATCAGAATTGATACTATATTCTGCTGAACAGGTAGCAAAAATACTGCAATTATCAGTTGATAATGTCTGGAGTCTTTTGAAAAACGGTAAACTCAAAGGCTTTAAAGTAAGAGAAGGCAGAAGTTCATGGAGAATTACATCTGAAAATCTGAAGGAATTCATTGAAGCAAGAACAAGAAATCTAATTTAAAGAAAGAATGTTAGATGATTCAAAAATATGATGAAGACAGAAAACTGAAATGGTGGGAAAAACTGATAATAGTTATGATAGTCATCCTTATTTTATTAATATTATTTCTGATTTTTAATGAGAAGATACTGAGTTCCATAGAAGACTTTAGGAACTGGTATCAGAGAAGCTGATTTTGCTGATATTTTCAAAAGAAAGGAGGGAAACATAATGGCTAAATTCTTCAAAATGGTTTTGAAAATGGTTGGATTCGGTTCAACAGTAAGATGGTAATAATCTGCCATCTGATTTTGCTGATATTTTCAAAAGAAAGGAGGGAAACATAATGGCTAAATTCTTCAAAATGGTTTTGAAAATGGTTGGATTCGGTTCAACAGTAAGATGGTAATAAAAAATTAATTAATTATTTTATGTATATTTGTATGTATATTTGCTATAATTTTTTTAATTTTAAAAAAGGGTATAAGTGAGCAATAAGAATAATAGCATTTTAAATACTTATATTTTCACTATATTCTTTTTTGGCTTATCGCTAGCATCTTATCTGATTTATCGATTCAATGATATTTCAATACTGGGAGCGGTTCTGTTTGGAATCCTCATATTTCTTGCGGACAACTTTTCAGTTCCGCTCCCAAAAACAGGTTTTGTTTCAGTAAATTTCGGAATTTCACTTGCTGCTCTTATCATATTCGGTCCTGCAACCGCAATAATAGTTACTTTTATCTCATCAATCAGTGTGAGAGATATTTTAAAAAAAGAACCTTATTACAAGCATATATTCAACTGTGGCCAGTATCTTATATCTATCAGTATTTCGAGCTGGATTTTTGAAATATTCTTTGACAGGGATTCCGGTAATGTTTTTATAGCAAAAAATATCGGACTTATTTTTATGGCTGCACTGATATTTTTTATTTTAAATACTTTTCTTACAGCTTCTGTCATCTCTTTAAGTAAAAAAATAAAAATAATAAATGTATGGATTTTTAATTTTGCCTGGCTGCTTCCTTTTCATATATTTCTTGTTGTGATGTCTATTGCAATTTCTTTTCTTTACAAGCTTTACGGACCATTTACTCTTATGCTTACCATGATGCCTCTTATAATTGCACAGTACACCTATATGCTAAGGACAAATGAAAGAAAAGCTCTTTTAAATAGTATCATGCATATTGTTAAAATAGTTGAAGCAAAGGATATCTATACTGCCGGGCATTCTGTAAGAGTTGCAGAATACTCTGAAAAAATAGCCCGTAAAGCAAGATTGAATGAATATGATATTGAAATGCTTAAGAATCTTGCCAATCTTCATGACATCGGCAAAATACAGGTTGATTTGTCTGTGCTGAACAAAGCAGATGTTCTGACATCTGAAGACTGGAATGAAATAAAAAAGCATCCGATAGTGGGTTATGAAATAGTTAAGGAAATAACTTTTCTGAAGGATAATGCAAATGCTGTCCTTTACCATCATGAAAGAGAAGATGGAATGGGATACCCGTTCGGTATTGATGGAAAACAGATACCATATTTTGCAAAGATAATAAGTATAGCTGATTCATATGATGCAATGACTACAGACCGGCCATACAGGAAAGCTTTGACTCCTTCTGAAGCTATGCTTGAAATCAAGAAAAATCGCAGCAGGCAATTTGATAGTAATCTGTGTGACAAGATGATAGAAGTTCTTAACGAAGAAAATCAGATAAAACTATAAAAATATTTTTAAAGAAAAATTTATTATAATGATTTTTTTCTGAATCTGAGTCTCCACAATATGGATTTAAAAATGAGTTTAAAAAATTTCAGAGTATCTTTACCCGGATTTATGTGGCTTTTAAACTCATCAAGATTATAGATGGTTTTGATGGGGATATTAGTTATGGAAAATCCGTGCCAGCTTGCTTTTATTAGCAGTTCAGGTTCAGTATCAAAATTACTTGTTTCAAGGCTCACTGTTTTCATTACATTATGCTTAATAAATCTGAAACCTGACTGAACATCATCTATCTTTTTTAAAGCTATTGCAGAGATTATCCATGAAGTAAGAAAATTAACAGCAAGCCTTATAAAAGGCATACTCTTTGTATTTTTAAATCTGCTTCCTACTATAATATCAGGATTATTCTTTTTAACTTCGGATAAAAAATCTTTTATCTCACTTATACTATGCTGTCCATCCGCATCAATTGTTATAACACCGTAATAATTATTTCTGCAAGCAAAGGCAAATCCTGTTTTTAAAGCCTCGCCTTTACCCTTATTAATCTCATGGTTCAGTATCTTCAGATTAATTCCATTCTGTGACTGCAACTGTTCAAGGACCTGGCAGGTATTATCTGTAGAACCATCATTGACTACTATAATATCAAGTTTGTAGGCAGAGCATTTTTCTATTACGGATTTTATATATTTCTCTTCATTGTATGAGGGAATAAGTATGGATATTTTTGGAAGATCAGACTGGTTTTTTAATTCTTCATTCATTTAATTATTCAAATTAGTTAAAATTTCTTTTTCAGTAATTATCATATCAACTTTCATATCATAAGGGGACATCGGAACATTTTCAATAAGCTGTATGTCGAAACATAAGGAAATTTTCAAGATATTTTTATCCAGCTGTAAAATAAGCCTGTCATAAAATCCGCCTCCGTATCCAAGGCGATTAAAGTGTTTATCAAAACAGACACCTGGAATTACAGCCAGATCAATTTCTTTAAGAGCTGCCTTTCTGCATTTCTGAATATCAGGTTCCATAATCCCAAAATAACCAGGTTTAAGCTCCTTTTCAGGATTTTTTACAAAATAAGTTTCAATATTATTATTTTCACTGACTTTTGGTAATATGATTCTTTTATTACGGCATAAAGAATGAGAAATAATAAGACGGGTATCTACCTCACTGCCAAAAGGATAAAAAAATAAAATACATTCTGATTCCCTATATTTTCTGTTTTTAAACAGTTTTAACGCTATTAATCTGCTTTTTTTATTTCTCTGGTCTTCAGGAATACTATCTCTTAAACTTATTATTTTTTTTCTTAAGTTCTTTTTATTTAATTCAATATCTGCGCTAGTCTTCATAAAAAGTTACAGCGACGGTACCCGGTCCGATATGAGAACCTACAATACAGCCGATATCGCCTCTGATAATTTCATTT
>DNFX01000227.1 GCA_003486795.1 Actinomycetota bacterium | reverse complement strand
ACATAATTGAAATTGCATTGGAAGTTGCAGGTATGGGAGTTGATGAGATTCAGTTTGATTATATCAGAGGTCCTGCAAGAGGGAATATAAAATACGCAGATTATACATATAACAAAAGCGGCCTTACTAAAAGTGAGGCTATATCTAATTTTTTAAAAAAAGCAAACCAATTACTGAAAAAAACAGGTGTCAGGATGTCTGCAGACATTTTTGGTTTTGTACTTATAGAAAATAATGATCAGGGAATAGGTCAGATGGTTCAGGAAATCACTCCTTACCTGGATTATCTGTATCCGATGGTATACCCATCTCATTATTCAAGAGGTTTCATGGGTTTTGACATTCCTGAAAATCATCCTTATGAAGTTGTAAAATACACTCTGCAAAAAGGTTTCCCGAAATTAAAAGGTTCAAATTGTATTATGATTCCCTGGCTTCAAGCATTCGGGCTTGATATGAAATATTCAAAAAAAGATATTATTTCCCAGATATCTGCAACAGAGGAAATGGGAATAAATGGATTTCTTTTCTGGAATGCTTCAAATAATTACAGCATTGTTGAAGAAGCTCTGCTTGAAAGAAGTAGTTATGAAGGATCTCCTGATTAATTTCTAAAAAAATATGATAAGAGATATCAGTAAAAAAACAGATCCCTGATATCAATTCCGGATGCCCTGAAATTATATTCCTGCTCTATTTTCGGAGCGATGTCAGAATCCCATGTAAATTTAAAACCTTCATAATAATAACTTGACCAGTCCATTGTTTCTCTGCTGTACAATAATGACATTCCTTTGTCAGTTGTCAGATTCATATAATAATTCGGACTTAAAAAGGCATCTTCAGCAGTTGGATCTACCGGTATCCAGCCAAAACCCGGAAGTTTTAATTCAACCCATTCATGCCCTATATTGATTTCCTTGTCATCCTCAAGCAATATCGCAGTAACCGGAATTCCACCAGCAAGCCGTGCAGGGATCCCGGCAGCACGGAGCATTGCTGTATAAAGTATTGCGTAATCAAGACAGACGCCTTTCCCTTTTCCCAGTATCTCAGAAGCATACATGAAATCATAATTCTTATCGTCTGCCCTGTAAAAATCATATTGCATGGTCCCGACAACAAAATCATATATTTTTTTTGAAATTAAATAAGGATTTTTTTCATCTCTTATCACTGACATTGTTTTTTCAATTATTACCGGATTATCAGAATCGATAAAAAAATCATCACTAGTATATAGTTCAATATCCTTATCCCCTTCTTCATAATATAAAATTTCATTTCCAGGCTGATTGTAATAAAATTCTGGCATCTCAATTGAAACCTCAAGAGCTGCTGTTATTGCATTTCCCGGTTTCAAAGTTTTTTCTTTAAACTTAAACTCTGCAAGAAGGTTCCAGTCTTCGTCATAATAATAGTTTATCCCGGCATCATCCCCGGTTATCCTGATATTTTTTATTCTCTGGTATGGAACAATATTTTGCGGAACACTGATAAAACATCTCAGGTCTTCAAGATCGGTCTGACCTGTATTTTTCAAAACATATTCTATTACAATATTAAAATCATGAATTTTTTTCGTCTCTATTGATGCATCAAAATCTTCTATGGTTATATTTTTTGTTACTTTATCGAAGGTCATTCCGTCACTTGTTTTAAGGCTGATTGAATAATTTCCCTTATTTTTAAAAATAACTCCTATTTTTTCACCTGTAATATCCTCTGTTATCGCAAATGAATCTTCTGTACCTGTTTCTGCGATTATCTCCCATTCTGTTTTTATATTTTCGCCTTCAGGATCGAAAGAATCCTGGGCAGAAAAATAAACAGGATTATCAATTTTGAATATCGGTATTTGTTCATTCCCGAAATTGTCTCCGAATATTTCCATAATGGATACAGGAGGTCTGTTTTCTGATTCTGTACCTGATAATCTGTTTTTAAATTCAATAATTACAAGCCCGCTAAATCCATCAACCAGATATCCATATAACCCTGCAACTGCTATATCGTATGAGCTACCTTTTGTTTTTAAATTAAATATTAACTGCGGATTTTTTTTATCTTCAATATTTATAATGCTGAGTCCGCCGCTGAGATTTGACACAAAAATATGATTATCTTCGTAATCAATTTCCCATGCTCCCCCGTATATATCACATTCGGATATTTCTTTTGGATTCTTTTTGTCACTTACATCTACTATCATTAATTTGCTGTTCTGGTATTCTCCACTTTCATCATCAGTATCATTACTTGACAGAAAGACATACTCATCTCTTGCAAGAACAGCCCATGAATTAGAGTAAACCCTGCATTCTCCTTCAAGTATCGGCTCTGATTTATCTTTAATATTTATTACATATAAAATACTGCCATATTTGTCTGCTTCAGATTGCTCTTCTTCATCTGAAAAGAAATTAGAGTTTATATATGCATAATTATCTTTGACGCATACTGCTGCTGTTGAACCATTCAGAGTTATTTCTCCAGCCAGTGCAGGGTTCTGGGGGTTTTTTATACTTACAATCTCAAGTTTGCTTGTCTGCCCTCCTCTGCCATCATCCTGATTACTGTTGACATAGGCATAATTATTATATATATCAAGTCCCTGGACAGTTTTATCAGTATCCGAACCAGATATATATTTACCTGTATATCTGGGGTTTGTCTTGTCAGAAACATTAATAATAATAAATCCGCATTCCTTTACAGGTTTTTCAGTCTGGAAACCTTCTTCTTCATCATATTCTTTATATTCCGTGTATGAAATAAAAACATAATCCCCTTTTGCAATCACTATATTTGCACTGTTTAATCTGTTTAGCTTCCCTGTTATTACCGGATTGCTTTTATCACTGATATCTATTACATACAATGTTCCAACATCATTTGTGAGATATGCCCAGTTGCCCTGTACTTTCACATCAATTGCCTGACCTGCAACTTTTATACTGCTTATCTTAAAAGCTTCGGGATTTATTAAATCTGCTTCCGGGTCGGCAACAGTTTTAAAATCATCAGGAATTTCTTCTTTTTCTTCAGGAAGTTCGATAAGAGTATCTGATGATTCAGGCTGGCTATCTATTATCTGAAAGGGGTTGTACAAAAGACAGCAGGATGTAACAAAAAAAACTAAAACTGTCAGAGCAGTAATAATAAAAATAATAAATTTTCTCAAGATGGTATAGGACATTATTTAAAAAATTTCAGATACTTATTACAAATATAAAAAAATAAATTCAAAGCACCAAGTATTTTTTATTATAAAGCTTTATTAAATGATTTAAAAAGGATGATTAAAAAATTTTTAGTTCAGAACAGCATCAAGAAAAGCTTTTGTTCTGGGGTGTTTGGGATTTTCGAATATTTCATCAGCAAGACCATCTTCAATTATCCTGCCTTCGTCCATAAAAATAACATGGGAACCGACTTCCTTTGCAAAACCCATCTCGTGGGTTACAACAAGCATTGTCATTCCGCTTTTTGCAAGATCTTTCATTACATCCAGTACTTCTTTTACAAGCTCGGGATCCAGTGCAGATGTGACCTCATCAAAAAGAATAGCTTCGGGATTCATAGCAAGAGCACGGGCAATTGCGACTCTTTGTTTTTGCCCGCCAGATAACTGGTTCGGGTATGCATCTATTTTATCTTTCAGTCCGACTCTTGTCAGAAGGTCTGTCCCGATCTTTTTTGCTTTATCGGATTTCATTTTAAGGACTTTCTGAAGAGCAAGTGTTACATTACCAAGAACAGTCATGTTGGGAAAAAGATTAAAGCTCTGAAATACCATTCCTATTCTCTGTCTTACCTTGTTTTTATTTGTTTTTTTATCTGTGATGTTTTCCCCATCAAGAAAAATCTTTCCTGAAGTCGGTTCTTCAAGCAGATTTATGCATCTCAGCAAAGTACTCTTGCCGGAACCGCTGGGTCCTATTATCACAAGAACATCGCCTTTTTTAACCTCAAGATTTACACCATTCAAAACTCTTAGATTACCGAACTTTTTATGTAAATCGATTATTTTTATCAATTTTATACATCCCCCCTTTTCATCCTGTTTTCAAGATGGCTTACAAGCCTTGTAAGAGGTACAGTTATTGCCAGGTACAATAAGGCAGCTGCAGTTAGTGAAGAAGGATTCAGCTTCCAAGTCATCATTTCTTTGGAAGTCCTGAGCAATTCTGAAATTGCAATTACAGACAGTAAGGATGAGTCTTTTATTAATGCAACGAATTCGTTTGTCAGCGGAGGAAGAACTCTCTTCATGGTCTGGGGAATTACAACATACCGCATTGCCTGTGCATAGGACATTCCCAGTGAACGGGCAGCTTCAATCTGGCCTTTATCTATAGATTCAATACCAGCCCTGAAAATTTCTGAAACATAAGCTCCGCTGTTAACGGAAAGAGCTACAATTCCTGCAACAGGTGCAGGCAGATTTATGCCTACATATGGCAGCGCATAATAAACAAATATTATCTGCATCAGAAGAGGTGTCCCTCTAAAGATATCGACATAAATAGTTGCAAGCTGGCTTAATACCTTAATTTTCGTTACCCTTATTATTGCGGTAAAAAGCCCTACTATTATGCCTATTAATTCAGATGCTGCAGAAAAAATTATAGTATAAAGAGCACCTTTCAGTAAAAACGGAAATACTTCTTTTATTACACTTATCGAAAAGTAATTCTGGGCTAAATCTGCCAAACCCTCCATATTTTAAACTATTTTTCTCCAAACCATTTTGTATAAATTTCATCATATGTTCCATCTTCAATTATCACTTTAAGAGCCTGGTTGACAGCTTCAACAAGTTCCGGTGTATCTTTTGCGAAACCTATGCCCAGCTGTTCATCTGTTGAGATATCAAAGCCAACTGCAAGATCAGTATTTTTTACCACATATGCGTAGCCGACATAGGAATCACTGACAACTCCATCCACCCTGCCTGCTTTGAGGTCTTCAAAAGCCAGAAGAATATCATCATAAGTTTTTACAGTGACGTCCTTTATATCTTTGGCGACAAGCTCACCTGTAGTACCTATCTGTACAGCAGCTGTTTTGCCTTCAAATTTTTCGATTGAGTCAATACCTGAATCAGTTTTGACAGTTACTGCCTGATCGGTTTTGTAATATGGGTCAGAAAAATCCATTTCTTTTTTTCTGTCATCGGTAATTGTGATTGAAGATATTATCATATCATATTTGTGAGTTGCAATAGCAGGAAATAGACCATCCCATGCTGCATTCTGATAATCAAGCTCAAGTCCGAGTTTATCAGCTATTGCCTGTGCAAGATCAACATCAAAACCGACTATCTTGTCGCCTTCTATAAACTCCATCGGTGGCCATGTGCAGTCTGAGCCAACAGTCAGAATGCCGGATTTGATTGTCTTAATATTAGAGGACTGTTCAGCAACTGCTTCGTCATTTTGTGCTGATTCGGTTTTTGCGCACCCTGACAGGATAAGTCCTGTAACTATAAAAAGAACTGCCAAAATAAAAAAAACTTTCTTTCTCATTAATTATTCTCCTGTTAACCTAAACAATTTTCTTGGTATTATATAATAAACTTTCAAAATGTAATAGAAAAAATTAAATCGAGAAAGTCGCAATCATTTTCAGAAATTAGTTGATCATAATATTATTTTAATTTCACTCCACATTTGTAGCAAAATGCAGCATCAGAAGTGTTCTCATTTCCACAACCTGGACAAATAATTTTTTTATCATTATTTTTTTCAAAAGGTTTTCCGCAATAGGCACAAAATACAGATTCTTCATTATTTTCTTTCCCGCATGCAGGACATTTTTTACTGGCTACTGTCATTTTTTTACCACATTTGCAGCAGAATGCAGCATCAGGATCGTTTTCATTTCCACAGCCTGAACAAATAATTTTTCTTGTTTTGGGATTGGAATCCTCAGATATATTTTTAAACATATCACCAAGCACTTTACCGGTTGCTACTCCCGCACCAAGACCTGCTCCTATACCCATCCCAGAGCCTCCTTCTCCGGGATTGGAGGCGAGCTTTTCAAGTACATCCAGCTGTCTCATGACAACATATCTGTCATCTCCTATCTGCGTAAATTCAGCTTTTCTTTCAAGGATTCCGCGAAGTCTTAATATGTCATCATTTGGTACATTTATGGATTCAATAAAAAGATTGACTATTTCTATTCCAAATTTTGAAAATTCATCACTTATTTTGCTCCTGCATGCTTCCGAAATGCTGTCAATCGAAGCAGTAACATCAAAAATGGAGAGCTTGTTTGTCAGAATTGTGTTTGCAATCATATCCTTGATTTTAGTTGACATAAGACCTTTAAAATATCTTAAAACAATCCTGTGGTCCACCATATCGCTGTTCCCGAGAACACCTATAATCTCTGACAGAAATTTTCCTGAATCGACTATTTTTATTCCGAACTGACCAAAAGCCCTAAGGGCTATAAGTATTTCAAATTTGGGATCCTGTATGTGAAATGGCGTAGAGGTTCCCCATCTTAGATCCAGTTTCGATACTTTGTTAATAAAATATATCTCTGATGTAAAAGGAGTTTTTGCGCCAAAGGGAATATTTACAAATTTCTGGAAAAGCGGCAGATTTCCTTTTGAAAGAGTATGTCTTCCGGGTCCGAAAGAGTCAAGAATTTCACCGGAATAATAAAACACTGATTCCTGTGCAGCATTAACGATAAGCTGCGCCCCCAAAACAAAATTCTCACCAGGAAATTTGTAAACCAGCCACTGTCTTTCCTCACCAGTAAAACTCTGCGCAGGTCCATCGTATTTGATTCGATCAAAAACAGCCATTACAGCATTCTCCTTCTTACTTAAATATATTATTTTTTAAAAATATCAGAAACTGATTTGTTTTAATGAAAAATAGATGTTTTTTTACAGATTTATCTTATAATTTATTAATTATTATTTATTAATAATGTTTAATTTTATTATTTTAGTATTTGTATATCAAATAAATATTTCATAAAAAGCATTTGATATGAAAGGTGTTATCCAAAATGGAAAAAATAATACTTGAGGAATGTCCGAATTGTGGTTCAAAAAATCAGAGTGGTAAAAAATATTGTGATTATTGCGGAACTCTTATAGAAGTAACTCAGGAAGAAAATAAAACCATCGAACAAAATCAGACTACAGATAC
Source organism: Actinomycetota bacterium (assembly GCA_003486795.1). The sequence continues at coordinate 2,117 of DNFX01000227.1, read as the reverse complement.
ACAGGAAATTTCTGCTCACGACACTGATCCAGGCATGCAGACAAGTCCGGTTTATTCTCAAAACCATGATTATCAGACAGAAGCCGGCAAAAATTTAAAACAACAGGAAACAACAAGTGGTCTTGCAATAGCATCTTTTGTTCTCGCCTTTTTCCCGATATTCTGGCTTATTGCACTTATTCTCGGAATAATAGCTAATGCGTCAATTTCCAAACCAGATTCCGGTCTCAAAGGCAAAGGATTTTCTATGGCAGCAATAATAATGAGTTCTTTGGGTATTCTTTCCGGTATTATTATAGTAATTGTTATAATAGCTTCAGGCGTAGCTCTTGGAGCTATGGATTATTAATTTTTTTGATTATTAATCAAAAAAATCATTTTTCGCCAAGAATTACTTTAATATCCAGAAAACTGCCGTTTCTGTATATCTTTATTATTACTTCATCACCTATGTCATGTCTCTGCATCTGGGCAATCAGCTGATAAGGTGTTTTAATTTCTTTCCCATCAAATTCAGTAATAACATCCCCTTCCTTCAGGCCTGCTTTGTCAGCAGCATAACCCGGGATTATCTTTGATATATATACTCCGTTTATATCAGTTTCACCATTAGCGCTCATCTCAATTCCGATAAATGGTGTTTTTGCTTCTCCGTATTTGATTATCTGTTCAGCAATATTGACGGCAGTATCACTTGGAATTGCAAATCCTATCCCCGAACTGGAACCTGATGTGGAAAAAATTATCGTATTTATACCCATAACCTGCCCGGTTGAATTTACAAGGGGACCACCGCTGTTGCCAGGGTTTATGGCAGCATCAGTCTGAAGAAGGTCGACCATAGGCATTGAATCTGAAGAGATTGAAAGATCCCGTCCTATTGCACTTATAACCCCCTGGGTAACACTTTCCTGAAGTCCGAACGGGCTGCCAAGAGCAATGGCAATTTCACCCACTTTCACATCCTCGATTGTTGTAAATTCTGCAGCCTTCAGATTCACAGCTTCAATTTTTATAACAGAAATGTCAGTATCTTTGTCTGCACCGATAAGCTCTGCCTGATATTCTTTTCCATCTGAAAGAGTTACGGTTATAGTAGTAGCTCCTTCAGTCACGTGATTATTTGTAATAATATATCCATCTGAAGAGAAAATAACTCCTGAGCCGACCCCTTCACGCTGTATTACACGACCAAAAAAATCCTCCTGCTGGACAACTACTCTTATGTTGACAACACTTTGCTTTACCTCTTCGGCTACATTGCTTACAGCCTGATTAAATGCTGCAAGAATATCATTGCTGCTTTCTTTTCTTTCCTTAAGGATGGGTGTCGTGTTTTCTGTTTCATTTTCAGCATTTTTGTCGGCAAGCCTGTCTTTAAGTTCAAAAGCAGATGCTACAAGTGAACATCCTGATACTGTAAAAACCAGAAATATAGCAAGAATTATAAAAAGTGATTTATAAATAAAAATATTTTTCCTCATTTAAACTAATCCTTTCAGAAAAATTAAAAAAATGATTTTAAATTAATTGTAAAACTCTTATTTATTATAATTATAACCGGTCTTCTTAAAGCATACTTAAAAAATAATTAAAATTTTTTAATTAAAAACGTAAGTTTTTATGTGCTTATGGGTAATTTTATTATAAAAGTAGTTCCTTTATTGACATTACTTTTAACGTCAATAAAGCCTTTATGGATATTCACAATCCATTTAACTATAGACAAACCCAGCCCTGTTCCGTTCCCGGAACGAGAACTTTCTGCCTGATAAAATCTGTCAAATATGTACGGAATATCTTTCTCTGATATTCCTATTCCTGTATCCTCAATTATTACATTTGCATTCCTGTCATCTTTTCCGGAATTTATCGAAATCCTTCCATTTTCATGAGTATATTTAATAGCATTTTCTATCAGATTTATGAATAAACGGGTTATAAGTGTCTGATCCGCTTTTATCATTATTTTGTTTTCAGGCTTGAAATCTATACTTATCTTTTTGGTATCTGCAATAGTTTTGAATTCTTCGACAATATCGCTGATTATCTCATTAAGTTCTATGGTTTCAAAATTGAATTTATATCGTCCTTCTTCGCTCATGTATATCATTATT
>DNFX01000037.1 GCA_003486795.1 Actinomycetota bacterium | reverse complement strand
CTTTTTAAAAAAATAATAATTTGTGCTTTTAATATATCTAGCATTTTCTAAAACGGAGATTTATAAAAACGATTTTTTATGTATTATTAATTTATATCAATATATTTGTTTTGTCAATTAATTATTATCTCTGGCCTCGTTTTAAACTAATAAAAATCTCCTGATTTTAAAAAATAAATAATATCTAGATAAGACCTTTTTTCTTATAAAATTTTTCAGCTTCTTTTAATATTTTATCTATTTCCCTGTCTTGCTCATCGCTTAAAGGAAGAGGTTTATGAGTTGCTATAATTTCCTCATATCTCTGTTTTGCTTTGTCTGTAACTGTTTTTCTGCCACTTTCTACCCATTCTTTGTAAGGAGTTTTATCAAATATCTTCGGCATATAATCTTCCGACTTCCAGTAATTTCTTGTCTGCTTTGCTGAAAGAAAAGTTCCTGACGCTCCTACCTGCTTAATTGTATCAAGGCCTATTGTTTCATCATTGATATCAAACCCTTCCACTATTCTTCCGATTGTATTGGCTATATCATCATCAATTATTGCCAGTATGGGATTATAGGCAAGCTCAGCAGTCACTCCGCCGTGAAGAACTATAAGGTTGGCGCCGGAAAGAGCAGATGACATGGCAAGAGGGAGCTTTTCTGCACCAAGCTGGTAATCTATGGTTTTCGCATTGGAAAATGCCGAACCGGTATTATTGATTGGTATTTTGTAATATGAATGCCATATCTGATTAAATGCCATCTGATGCAGGGATGTTGCTGCAGTTCCGAAATTCAAATCCCCTGTAGCCATGTTCATGGCAGTTACAAAGTTATTAGCTATCACTCCCGAACCTGGTCTGATGCATTGAAGCAATACTATTATTGCCAGCAGTTCTGCATTATGGCTGACAGAAGCGCCGGCAATAGTAATCGGATGAGAGCCTCCCATTATTGAGCCTGAAGCAATATAGATGGGAAAGCCAGCTTCAAGATAGTGAAATGCTGCATTACATGGATCTTCTGCAAGAGAAAGAGGTGCTGCACCTTCCACGCAGCCCATTATCTGGGCATTGCATGCCTGTGCTATCATTGTTTCCCAGATATAAGAATATGTAGGCTGGGCGCCTCTTGACGGTTTTGATGAAAATCGGTGTCTCTGTGCACATGAAACAGGACAAGACATAACAGGCGGGACACCTTCTATTTCAAAATAAGGGGTATAAGACGGGAATGCATTTACTGAATCAAGTGCATCTGAAACAATAACTCCGAGATTGTTTTGTTCCAGTGTAGGCATTGTAACTGTTCCTGTATCTATATCAACATATCTTGCACCTGCGGAATTGAAAAAATAAAGCGTATTGCCGCCGAACCTCAGGCTTTTTTCAGGATCTCTGGCTTTCAGATAGAAACTTGAAGGCGTATTTGCAATAGCCCATTCTGTAAGGCTTGCAGGTATCCTGGCTATCATTGTTTCAAAATCAACACTGCATCCATGTTCTTCAAGCAAGCTGAGTGCTTTTTCAGATTCGAATTTAAATCCTACTTCTTCAAGAACATTTAATGAAGCAGTGTGTATCTGTTCAACCTGGCTGTCAGTAAGTATTTTCAGTGGTTCAAATTTTCTTTTAAAACCTTTTTGCATTTTTCTCTCCTTAATTATAATTTATTCAATACCAAGAAGACTTTTTGCAACTTTTACTCCGTCAGGTGCAGTAGCGCCATAACCATCAGCACCTATCGAATCCGCAAATTCCTGATTAATAGATGAGCCCCCGACTATGACTTTGACTTTGTCTCTTAATTTTTCTTTTTTTAATCCTTCAATGACATTTTTCTGTTCCATTGCTGTTGTTGTAAGCAATGCACTCATTGCAATTATATCCGGCTTGTGCTCTTTTACTGCATCCAGAAATGCTTCAGCCCTGACATTTATCCCAAGGTCTATTACCTCAAATCCTGCAGCATAAAGCAGTGTTGCCACCATTCCTTTTCCTATTGAATGTATATCTCCGAAAACCGTCCCTATTACTACTTTGCCGAGAGTACCGGATTTTTTTCCCTGCTTCTGTATTTCTTCTGTAATTACAGGGATAGCTTTTTTTAATACCTCTGCCGCACATACCAGGTCAGGCAGAAAATAGTCTCCTTTTGCAAAACCATCTCCGATTTCCCTTATAGCATCCGTTAAAGCTTTTGCAGCTTCCAGAGGATCCACTTTCTGGGAAATAGCTTCTCTTGCTGCCTGTTCAGCATTATCAATATCAAAATCCATAACAATAGTCTTAAGTTTTTCGAGAGCTGCTTCTGACAATTCCCCCTCCTTCTAAAAATTCATGACACATAAAAATATTTTAATATATCAGCCCGATATAATATCCGGAATAAAAAATTTGCTACTGTAAAAATTTGCTCCTTTTTATTAAAAATATCATTCATTTTTTGCAAAAGATACAGATTCCCTCTCAACAATAGATGTAGGTACTATTATTGTTTTTTCCTTAACTTCCTTGCCTTCGATAATATCAACAAGCAGGTTCATCGCTATATTACCCATAAGCCTTTTCTGCTGCTTCAGAGTAGTGAGAAGAGGTCTGGTAAACTGAGAAAACAGTATATTGTCAAATCCCATCACAGATATATCTTCCGGGACTTTGAATCCTTCTTCATAAAGAGCTCTCAGTATACCATAAGCAAAAACATCGGCTGCAGTCAGAAATGCAGTAGGCAGTTTGCCTTTTTTCAGAAATTCTTTAACAATTTTATAACTGGAAGCTGTTTCATTAAGCCTCATTTCCTCATTCATCAATACAAAATCAGGGTCAAAATCTATATTATTTTTTTTAAGCCCTGAAAGATATCCTTCGTATCTTTGCCTTACAGTTGTCTGCTTGTCTCCGGTAAAAGTAACATAACATATTTTCTTATGATTATAACTGCAAAGATAGTCTACACAATTTTCAACAGCGGAAATATTGTCAATTACAACAGTGGGTATTTCCTTGTCTCCAAGATCTTTGTCGACAACTACGATAGGTATATTCCTGTCATATATTTTTTTTATGAACTCATAATTATCAAAACCGGAAAAAAATATAAATCCGTCTATGAATGAGTCAAGAAGTTTGTTTGCTATTTTAATTTCTTCCCTGAAATCAAAATTGGTGCACCCCAGTATCATTGTGTAGTTTCTCTCTCTTGAAATTTCCTCTATACCGTATATTACCTGTGAGAAAAATGATGAACTGATATCAGGGAGAATAACTCCTATTGCCCTTGTGCTTTTTATCCTAAGTCCCCTGGCAATTATATTCGGCCTGTAATGAAGTTTTTCAATAGCGTCCTGGACCTTTAACCTGGTTTTTTCGGCAACAAATCTTGTTCCATTTATTACATTGGAAACTGTCGAGATGGCAACTCCTGCTTCACTTGCAATGTCTTTTATGGAAGTAACGGTGGATTTTCTTTTTTCAGAGTCTTTCATATATAATTTTCTTTAAGAAAAAACGTTTTTTTACAATATAAAAATTATATATATAAAATTCTGAAAAGTAAAAAATATTATAAAAATCTTTTGGGGATCAATGGCTGGTTTGCAATTTCAATAATTTTGATGCGGCTTTATTGTCAGTTACAAGTATATTAACATACCTGCCGCGTATGGCTCCCAGTATAGCTTCTGCTTTTGATTCGCCACCCGCTACGCCTATTAGATATGGTATCCTTAAAATATCATCAATTGAAATTGTTATCATTTTATTGTCTATGCTTTTATCTATGATCTTTCCGTTAATATCAATAAAATGGGAAAATACATCACCGACTGCTGACTGGTTTTTCAATTTCTCGATCTCTACTTCATTTATACTGCCTGTTTCAACAAGGGAAGAGGTCAGTTTTTTGGATATCGCTCCAATTCCTGCAAGAGCTATACTTATACCTTTAAAATATTTGAAAGTATCTCTTATGGACTGCTCTCTCAGAAGAAGATCTCTCAGGTTCTTTGATTCTACTATTGCAGGCGCATAAATCAGATGGGGTTCCTTGTCAAATTTATCTGCAAGTCTTCTTGCAATATCCTGGCAGTTAAGATTTAGTGCAAGCTGGTGTATTCCCCCGGTTACCTGTACTACTTCTACATCCTTATTTATTTTAGCCGGAAGATGATTTACCACTTCGTTAACGGTAGTTCCCCAGGCTATTCCTATAACATCCTGATTTTTTATGATTTCCAGTAAATACCTTGCTGCTGCCTGGCCCATCTTGACTTTTAATTCTTTGTCAGAAAGTCCGAGATTATCTATTACTATTGCTCTTTTTAAGTTAAAAGTTTTTTCAAGCTTTTCTTCAAGGTTTGAAATGCCAGACATTGAATCATTTATTGTGATCTGGACAATACCGGCTTCCAGAGCTCTTTTCAAAACCCTGTTTACCTGGTATTTGGAAACTTTTATTTTTTTTGAAATCTCATCCTGGGTAAGGCCATCTTTATAATAAAGAGTGGCCACTTTTACCATTAATCTGAAATCATAAGCCATTTTTATTTAATCATCCAAATATGTTTAAATAATCAGTAAAAAACATAATATCAGTAAACCCGGCAGCCATTTATTTTAATCCTGGTTATTTATAAATTACAAATTTAAATAACTTATGATTTTTAAAGCTTTTCAAGCTCAGATATCTTTGCAACTTTTTTTGAAGATCTTCCTTCGACAAATTCAAGGTCAAGCCATACTTTTAAAAGTTCCTGTGCAGAATTTTTACCGGTAACAAGTGCTCCGAATGCTGCCATATTACAGTTATTTGAAAGGATTGATCTCTGTGTGGAATAAAGATCATGGCATACTGCTGCTCTTATTCCGTCAAATTTGTTGGCACATATTGCCATTCCTATTCCTGTCCCGCAGACAAGAATACCCCTGTCAAAATTTCCGTTCTGAACTTCAAGTGTGACTGTTTTTGCGATATCCGGGTAATCCACAGGGTCAGTTGAAAATACACCGAAATCTTTAAACTCAATACCTTTTTCCTTTAAAACTTCTATAAGTGCATTTTTCATATCAATGACTTCTGCCTGATGGTCACAACCTATTGCAATTTTCATTTATCCTCCCGATATTAGATTAATCTATAATATTTTATTAATTTAGAAAATTTATTTATGATTCTCTTGCAAAATCGGCTACCTGTAAAGCTATTTTTTCAGGAGTAAGATTATAATAATCAAGGCATTCCTCATAACTGCCGACTACTGCGAATTTGTCAGGTGTTCCTATAAATTTCATTTTCACAGGATTGTTTTTAACAACTACTTCTGCAACAGCAGCACCAAGACCATTGATAACTGAATGTTCTTCTACTGTAACTATTTTCTTTGTTTTATTTGCAGCATCTATAACGACATCTTCATCTATGGGTTTTATTGTGCTCATGTTTATAACTCTTGCTTTTATTCCTCTTGCTTCAAGCATTGAAGATGCAACAAGTGCATTAAGGGTCATGGTGCCCGTGGCAATTATCGTAATGTCTCCTTCATCTTTTAGAATGTCTGCTTTGCCCGGTATAAGCTTATGCTCATCATCAAATATTTTTCTTGCTTTTATTCTTGAAACCCTTATATAGACAGGACCTTTGATTTCAGATGCAACCTTTGCCACCTGTCTGTATTCCGTACCATCAGCAGGGCTGAGAATTGTCAGATTGGGAAGACTCCTGAGTACTCCGACATCCTCAAGAACCACATGTGTAGGTCCCAGTGTACTTACAGAAAATCCGCTGTTATTGCCAATAATATTCACATTTAAATTGGTTTTGCATACATCATCACGGACCTGTTCAAAGCACCTGTAAGATACAAAGGGTACATATCCTGCTATGAAAGGTATTTTTCCACAGGTAGCCATTCCGGCAGCTTCCCCCATACCGTTCTGCTCTGCAATCCCGAATTCAAAATGTCTTTCAGGGAAACTTTTGTTGAACGGACCACCTGAAGCTCCAAGAGAAGAATCAATAGAAACAAAGACAATATCTTTATTTGTTTTCCCGAGTTCAACAAGCTCCTCAGCGAGTATTTTTCTCGGGTCTTCCAGAATGGCATCATCATTAATATCTCTAAAAATCAGATTTTTATAATTACTTTTCAACTCTTACCAACTCCTCTCTGCAGCTGTTTTCAACATTAACTATAGCATCATCTATTTCATTCGCCTTGAAATGCCAGTGATGAAATTCATATTTCTTTTCTGCAAAAGAAAGTCCTTTGCATTTGATGGTATCTGCAATTATTGCCGAAGGTTTGCCTTTAACGAAAGGAACGCCTGAGAGTGTATTATATATCTGGTTAAAATCATGTCCGTTTATTGTTTTCACAGCCCATCCGAAAGCTTTGTATTTCTCTTCAAGAACACTTGTATCCATGATTTTTGAAGTCTCTCCGTTTACCTGAAGCCCGTTCCTGTCAACTATCGCAATCAGATTATCAAGTTTGTGATGGCCGGCTGACATTATCGCTTCCCAGACACTTCCCTCTGCACTTTCTCCATCTCCGAGCATCACGAACACCCTGAAAGGAGGATTTTCCATTCTTGCAATATGTGCCATTCCCTGTCCGACTGCAAGACCATGGCCAAGCGAACCTGTAGGAAATTCTATTCCCGGAAGAGCTTTCTCATCAGGATGCATGGGGACTTTTGTATTGAACGAGTTATATGTCCAGAGAACTTCCTCCCCGAAATATCCCTGATCTGCAAGAGTGGTATAAAGAGCCATGCATTTGTGTCCTGCAGACAATATAAACCTGTCCCTTTTTTCCCATTTCGGTTCTTTGGGATTGTGGTTTAATATTTTGTTGTAAAGAACAGTTAAAATATCAAGACTTGAAAAAGCTCCTCCTATGTGTGCTTCTCCAAGTCGCATCATCTTAAGAATGTTCTTTCTGCATTTGTAAGATCTTTCTGTAAGCTGCCTTATTTCAGCTTTATCAAGAGCAACTGTCATAATCATCCTTACCTTTGTTAAAAATATTAATAAATCTTCTATATAAATATTTTGTCAAATATAAATATATCCGGTCCTTCCAAACACCAGTTTTTTATTTTATCCAAATATCAGTTTTAATAAAAGATTTTTATAAATTCTTTATAGGAAATACCGGCTTCTCCAATCATTCTTGGATTTCTGACACCCTTTTTGCCATCATTGTGATAATCCGAACCGCCAGTGAAAAATCTGACTTTTTTGCCAAACAAATCTTCGACTTCTTTTTTAATCTCAGCGGGGCTCATACTCCCTTTATATGAAGTCTTGTCATAAGTATAGGTTGCTTCAATGCCGTCAAGACCGGCATTTATGAGCCTGCTTATATACTCATATCTTGTCAGCCTTCCGAATTCTCCTGAAACAACAATCTCGTCAATCAGATAAGGGTGTGCAAGTACCGCTTTCCCGCCTGCATCTTTTATTATCCTTATTGCATCAATGGGATTTATTTTTTCTCTCCTTATATTAAAAAGCGGATTATCTCTTACCATGATTTTTGCATCCTGCCAGGAAGGAGCAAATCCTTTTCTGGCCATTGTCTCAAAAATCATTTTCTTCTCAACTTCTTCAGGCTTTCTGCTGCATACCTGATTGTTTATATCCCGGTATTGGAGAATCTCCGAATCAAAATCTATCTCATATCCGTTATCGCTAAGAACTTTGCATAATTTTCTGTAAGCATCCGGTTTTGATTTTTTTGCTCTTAAGGACTCCGTGATAATATCCCTGTTTTCCCAGTCACACTCATAGCCCAGTATATGGACATCATCAACATTTGTGTCACATGAAAATTCATAACCAAGAACAAGATCGATATTATTTTCTTTTGCAAAAATTATCGAAGATATATTTTTACCGTTTTCATCTTCAACAAAAAGCGGGGGGATTATATCATGGTCCGTTATTGCAACTGCTTTCATTTTCAATTCTTTTGCCCTTAAAATGAACTCTGTCGGTGAATCATTACCGTCTGACCTGTTTGTATGGCAGTGCAGATCACATTCATAACGGGGAACATATCTGTTTTCGTCAGTTTTATTCATTTCCAAAAAATTTTCTTTATTTTTTAAATTATCTTTCATGTCAAATCCTTAATCTATGAACATTTACCTGTGCTTCCAAACCTGTCCATATAATTCATAATAAGTTTTTTTGTATTTTCATAGGCAATATTTATTGCTTTTATAGGTTCATACTCATTTACGCTGCTGTTTATATATTCTTTATACCCATCAAGATAGGCATGCTTGATTTCAGTGGAAATATTCATTTTGGCAGGATTGAAAGAAACAATTTTTTTAAAATCTTCTTCAGGAAGATCTGAACAGCCATGAATAACAATAGGAAAATCGGCTATTTTCATTATTTTCTCAAGTCTGTCAAAATCAAGGGTTACTTTACCTTTATAAAGACCATGCTGGGTTCCTATTGCAACTGCAAGACTGTCTACCCCGGAAAGCTCTTTAAATTCTTTTATTTTATC
>DNFX01000123.1:2573-5332 GCA_003486795.1 Actinomycetota bacterium | reverse complement strand
CATTGAGATCAGGGTAATGCTCCCCCTTTTTTTATCTGAATCAGCAATAGTAAGAGGTATCCTTTCTCCTTTCGGGCTTACCCTTATAATTACAAACTGTCCCGCTTTTCCGTTAAGGGCAACCTGGGGATTAAAAATAACAAGTCTTACAATATTTTCCGCAAGATCCTCTTTTTCGATAATGATATTATAATCATTTTTTACCATCTTCCGCTTGAGCCTCCTCCTCCTGAACTTCCTCCGCCGAAACCACCGAAACCACCACCTGAACTGCCTCCGCTGAAACCACCGCCACCTATAAATCCTCCACCTGAGGATCTGGTTTTTCTTGGAATGTCCACGATTTTCTCATCATGATAACCGCAGTATGAGCAGTCCCTTATTACAAGTTTTTTCCCTTTACTTGTATAAGTAGGATGCTCAAGGATTTTTTCCTGGATTTTCAGCTTGATTTTTTTACACTTCGGGCATTTTCTTTTAAAAATATTTACAATTGTAGTAATGATTGTAATTATGGCAAATATCGGAAAACAGCAAATAAAGAAGTACCTTATATCGCTGCCACTGCTGAAAGTGCTGCCGGATGAGATATAGGTAGTCACTGCTTCCTGCTGGACAGTTGTAAGCCCGGCATCTTCATATATTTCATTTGCAATGGCAATTACACCATTATAGGCTCCCGATCCATAGTCGTCTTCCCTGAAAAAAGGTACTATTACATCATCTATTATTCTGCCAGCCTCCAAATCAGTAACAACACCTTCCAGACCGTAACCAACTTCTATTCTCAACTGTCTGTCTTCGATGGAAATTAACAGCAGAATACCGTTATCTCTGTCCTTTTTGCCTATGCCCCATTTTTCAAAAAGCTCCACTGCATATTCTTCAATAGTAACCCCTTCAAGATTCTTAATTGTAACTACAGCTATTTCAGCACCGGTGCTTGATTGAAGATTTATTATTGCATCATTCATCCGGGACACGGATTCAGGATCAAAAACTGCCGCGAAATCATTTATGTAACCCTGGTAATCAGGATACTGGGGTTCTGAAAAAACCTCCTTCAGAGGAAGGAAGGACAATATACTGATAATTAAAAAAAATAAAAGAAAAGATACTGTTAATATTTTTTTATTCAATAGCAAAATCGCCTTTCCGGATATCTGAAATAATTTTTTAAATCCCGTTTATCAGAATGTATTTTTTTGAAATAAGATTTTTATTCAATACTCATATCTATTTCAGGAGCTGACTCAGCACCCTCCTCGGCAGCAAAGAATTCTTTCTCTTCAAATCCCATCCTACCTGCTATAATTGAGTTCGGCCATGATTTGATATAGACATTATAATCTCTTACAGATTCATTGAATCTTTGTCTTTCCACAGTAATTCTGTTCTCAGTACCTTCAAGCTGATTCATAAGGTCTCTAATAGTCTCGCTCGCCTTAAGTTCAGGTGTATCTTCGACAACAACTTTTATATCTCTTATAATAGAATTTACTTCACTTGCAGCCCCTTCAAGCTCTGAAGGAGTCTGTGCAGATTGTATTCCACTTCTGGCAGCAGCTATTGCTTCAAAAATATCTTTCTCAAGTTTAAGGTAAGCTTTTGCTGCTTCAGCTATATTCGGTATAAGGTCAAGCCTTCTCTGATAAACATTCTGTACCTGTGCCCAGGATTCATCAACTTTTACATCCTTGGCAACCATATTGTTTCTTATATTGATATATACTCCAAAAAAAACAGCTATAAGTATCAGTATAACCAGAACCGCTGTTATAGAGCACCCTATTGCAAACTTCTTATTCAATTTATCCGGTCCTTTCCGTTTGAATTAATATTTATTTAAAATTATTTTATACATACTTTTACAACGGCAGGCCTTATTACAAAATCATTAAGCATATAGCCTTTCCGCAAGACAGAGATAACATGATGATCTTCCACATCATCAGATTTCTCCGTAACGGCAGCTTCACAGATATGAGGGTCAAACTCTTCACCGACTGGTTCAATTACTTTCAGACCTTCTTTTCCAAGTACCTCAACAAATTTATCATAAATCATTTTCAGGCCTTTGAAGAATTCATCGTTCTCATTTCCTGAAGAAACAGCCATTTCTATTGCACTGTCGAAACTATCAAGAACAGGAAGAAGCTTCTCTATAAGGTCTTTGTTTGCCCTTTTTATAAGTTCAAGCTGTTCCTTAAGCGTCCTTTTTCTGTAATTCTCATAATCAGCCTGTATTCTCTTTATCCTGTCTATGTGTTCGCTTTCGGATTTTTTAAATTTATCAAGCTCTTTCTTCAACAGCTCCATTTCTTCAAGAAGTTCCCTGGCAATAAGATTTTCGGACAGAGTTTCGTTTTCCATTAACTCTTTTATATAATCTCCGTTTCCTTTTGATTTCTTTTTCATTTTTTTAACTTCACCATCGGCACCTCTGCCTGTCTTATCTTTGTTTGTTTTATCGTCATTTTCATTTACTTTGTTTTCTTTTTCTTTATCTTTTTCAGCCATGCTTCACCTCTTAAAAAATTCATTTTTCTGAAAAAGGCACTAATTAAATATAATATTATATAATGAAACGTACTTTATTTTCCACTACTAGTTACCTTTATATCACCTGTTGAAACCATATCTTCGGTAAAGAAATATCCCTGGCAGTCTGCAGGGGCAAAATGGAAATGAACCGTTATCTTATCTCCATTATCTGCTGCAACATTAACTATTTTTATGGCTATCCTTATTTTCTGTCC
>DNFX01000123.1:0-2568 GCA_003486795.1 Actinomycetota bacterium | reverse complement strand
TATTCTTGTAACAGTAGTTGTTACTGAGATTCTCTTGCCATCCTTTTCCTGTGTCTGTTTTGTTGTAGTAACTATTGTAGTGGTTTTCACAGTTCTGTCGCTGTTATATGTTATAGTTTCTTCCTCAGTTTCTGTACCTGAAACATTTATCCAGTCAGCAACCTGCGAGACTTTTATATCTTCATTAGAATAATAGCTGGTTCCTGTATTCGGATCCCAGATATAAACCGCCCATAAAGGATTTAAAGCCATATCTGGATCAGACTCCGGCTCCAGTACAAAAAAATCAAAAACCGGCTGTAAATTAACAGGAACATTGCCGATATTTGTTATTTCATAATATTGCGTATACCATTGCCTTCTTGCCAGAACATCTCCCTGTATATTTTCCATTCTGTTCAAAGTGATATAATATCTCGGAGCAGGTAAAGGCAGGATATTGCTGCTGATAAGGTTACCTGCTTTATCTATTACCCATAATGTATAAAAATAAGCTTTACCACTTATAATATTTTCATCTTTATAGCTTGTTGCTGAACTATCTGTTATTGTCGCAATTACATTATCAGTCGGATACTGTGGATTTTTGCACGGTTCGTCAACTCTGACAATTTTATATGATAAAAATTCTTCATCACTGCTTTTTTCCCAGCTAAGATAATTGCCATCACCCGCAACATAGCCGGTCAGACTTACAGGTTCAGGAGAAAGACTGTCATTAAGTGCAAGAATATTTCTGGTTACAGGAGCACTCGGTTCCTGATTGAGGTTCATGCACCATAATGAAATCCTGTTTTCTCCCATATTCAGCTTTACTTCATCAAAACTGAAATTNNCCTTTACCGGATATATACACTTCCGGTTCATATGATTTTGTATAATAATAATCACTGATTTCCTTAAGACTCTGCGAATCTTCATATACCTGAAAATCAAGAGCTTTGTTTACATTTAGAATGAATACCAGCTTTGTAGGTTCACTTTTTTCACCTGAAGAATTTATGCTGCAGACATTAACGGTATTCTGTCCTTCTATCAATTCAACCCCGTCTTCGATTCTGAATTTGCCATAGTTGTCAGTCTTATACATCTTTTCCGATGTTTTGCCATTAATCTTTAACTCGATTTTTGAACCGGGTTCGGCTTCTCCGTAAAGAATAATAAGCTTTTTATCTGTTTCAGAAGTAAATTCCTCATATAGCTTGTGGGAATTAATTATGGGAGGGCTTACTATTTTCTTACTGATGTTTTCAAGTTCCTTATTTAAGTCAAATTCGCTATCGTTAATAATTTCTTCATCATTTTCAGTTTGAATATCCTGTATGTCACCCGGTAATAATGAACAGCCGGAAGAAACAGCTACCATAAAACTGCAGATAAGAAGAAAAAATAAAAATATTCTTTTTCGCTTTTTCATTTTATTGCTCTTGTTTAAAATTGCATTTTTTTATTAAGATTAACTGCTTTATTATTACTGCTTTTTTTTGTTAAAAACATCAGAAAAAAGTCTTGTCAAAAACAATTTTCCAGCTTTTGTTTTCCTCCAGAAGATATATGTATTTTTTATAATCCTTTATTTCTCCATTGATATATTTTACACTAAATTCACAGACCACCTTTGCAAATTCTTTTTCATAACCAAGATATATAGTATTGGCTACCTCAATACTTTCAATATCATTAAGAATAACATTAAGTTCATCAATAAATTTTTCCCTGCTTATGTTATTTTTATCATCTGCCTTTAAAAGATTATCATAAATTATATCAGGTCTTTTTCCCCCAAGAGCATCCAGAAAATCAATAACTGTTTTTTCAGGTTCAGTTTTTACCAGATAGCCGACTCTGTTTTTTATATTATTAATGCTGCATCCATTGAAAATAAACATGCACAACAGCAGCCCGGTCACTATTATTGATAAAAATAAAAAACTTTTTCTTACTTTATTATTAATTTTCATCAGTTTTCTGCCGGTTACTTCTATATATCTTCTCGGATATATTTAATAAGAGCATCTGCAATGCACAGTCCTGTTTTCTGCTGAAAATCACGGTCTGCAAGTAACGCTGCCATATTTTTATTATTCATATTTCCTGCTTCTATATATACAGATGTCATATTTGTGTCTTTAAGGACTGCAAAACTTGCTCCTGATGATTCCGAAAATATATCTGGTATACTTTTCTCAAATTCAGCACATATTAAATCCGCAAGCTTTTTCCCATTTCTGGAAAATGATTTTATGCCTTTAAAATAATAAGCTCTGAATATATTTTCATCCTTATTTTCATCAAAACCGATATTTATACTTACAATCAGATCTCCTTTTGCTTTGTTGGCTTTTTTAATTCTTGAAAAAAGCCCGGGAGAAGAAGTATTTGTCTTATCCGAAGTGTAAAATACTTCAAAACCATTATTTTTTAATATTTCCGAACAGAAAACAGATATTTGTGAACATAAATTTATTTTATTTTTGCTCAGCTCTGCGAATCCGTCCTTCATGTCAGAAGGAAATATACCGTAGTCTATTATTATTTTTACAGGTTTTTCAAGATCTCTTTTTATCT
>DNFX01000272.1 GCA_003486795.1 Actinomycetota bacterium | reverse complement strand
AGAAATATTTCAGCTATAAAAATCTCTGCCATAAGTGACTTACTATCATAAATTTTTAAATCTATTTATATTCTGATATAATAATCACATAATAATGGTAGAATAATATGATTGGAGGATATAAAATGATTATAAAATCATCTACAANNCCGGTATATATTACCAGAAATGGCGAAGGAGATGTTGTTGTTATAAGCATAGAAGCATTTGAGCGCAGAGAAGCCATGCTTGATTTACGTGAAAAACTTTTATTTGCAGAACAGCAGCGGCTTTCCGGAGAGGCCACAATTTCACTTAATAAAGCCCATAAGCTTTTAAGGGATAAAATTAATGAAAAAATATAATGTAGAATTGCTTCCTGCTGCATACGCAGACCTGGATGAGATATTTGATTATATTATGCCAGACAGTCTGCAGGCGGCAAATGAAACTCTTGATAATATTATAAGTTCTCTGCGCAAGCTTGAAAATTTCCCTCAATCCGGAGTACCTCTTACTGAGCGATCTATAAAAAAGTTCAATTTCAAAATGGTTATTGTTAACCCTTATATAGCATTTTACCGTTTTATTGATGGTAAGGTCATAATTTATCGCATTTTACATTGCGCAAGAAATTATCCTCATCTGCTAAAAGAATCCATGGAGCAGATGTGATTATAGTAAAATCAAATGTTTTAAAATTCATATTTATAATGATATTGGAGTTAAACTTGCCTCCTAGTCATACCTTTTATCCAATCAAATCAAGGGGAAGATTTTTCCTGCAATCAGGGCATCTTTTTGGATTGCTATAACCTATGCTCTTATACAGTATGTAAATGTGGATTTTTTTCATCTCTTGGATTGTATGGTAAGACAGCAGTTGTTGAAAAAATTTTCTGCAAATTTTTCTATAAGTTTGTTATTCATTAGGGATTTTATTTTTAGTATTTAAGCTGAGGTTAGCATGTTACTGATGTAGCTATTAGTATTTTTTATCAGTATTTATTTTAGTGAAAAGTCTTTAAGTTATCAATGTTCATGCATGATTTTAATTATTATAATATGGTTTATTCTTTTTCCTTGTAGACCTTAAAAGTTGTATCAATACTTTCTCTTAACAGAAATCTTAATAACAGCCAATGCATAAAATACAATACCTGTTGCAATCAAAACCAGTATATTTACAAGTGGCGAAAGCTCTTTGCTTCCAAAGTAATAAACAATTCCCATTTCTTGCTTAAATCCAGTAATTGCTTGTTCCGGTGCATTTTTAAATGCTATAGACATTGGAGCTTCCATCATAATCTGGCGAAACAATGCTCCAGCATGGCTTATTGGAAAAATCTTTATTACGGTTTGTACAGCAGATGGCAGTGAACCAATTGGAATATATATTCCAGTTAAAAAACCAATAAGTGTCCCAATTATTGTGCTTGCAGTACCAAAAGCATTAAGGCTTCTAAAAAATGACACGATAAAAAATACCATTGATGAACTGGCAAAAACTGATAGCAGCATTACTGCAAGTAACTTTAACAAGGGCACTAATTCAAGCAGTTTTCCACCATTGGCAAGTATATAAATTTCAGCCACAACTAGTGCTGCAATGCTCATAATAACACCGATTATAAAAGAACTGACGATATATCCGCCTGTAAGCTGTGTTCGTTTTATTGGAGCTGATGAAAAATCCTTTGATATTTTCTTGGTTCTGTCTTCAACCATAATACCAAACGCTCCCATTGTTGTAGTTATTGAAGTAACGGATAAAATCCCTGCCATAACCCAGCTATTGATTATAAATCGTGCGTTTTCAGCAAGAAGGTCTTTTAGATTATCGACCATCATATTTCCAAGAAACACAACATAGAGCCCAATTATTATAAAGACGGCAAGAAGTGAAAAAAAAATACAGAAATTCTGTCTCTAAAAAATAGTTTGAGGTTACGTTTGATTAAACTAATCATTGCAATCATTTACATCGTATCCTCTCTCATGGCATTGCCGGTTATATTAACAAAAGCATCATCCATACTGCCACTAATTACCTCAAAACTGGATATCAAGTCTTTAACCTTGTTTACTATAGGTAGCGCATCGAGGGTATTTGAAATGGGGATAATAAAAGCTCCACCAGATATTGAATATTTAATATCATGTTCATTTAAAAATGCTGCAACCTTGTTACTATCCTTTGGTAACAGATGTAATTTATCTGTACTATATTTTACCCGAAGCTCAGCAGGAGTGCCGCTTGCAGAAATTTTACCTTTGTCAATAACCACAACGTAGTCAGCACTAGCTGCTTCCTCCATATAATGGGTAGTAAGAAACACTGTCATTCCAGTCCCTTGTTGCAGGCTGCGGATTGTATCCCAGACACTTTTTCTTGTCTGAGGGTCAAGTCCGGTTGTAGGCTCATCTAAGAAGAGTATTTTGGGAGTATTTACTAATGCTCTTGCAATATCGACTCTTCGTCTCTGACCGCCTGAAAGTTTACCATAAGGACGATTAATAAAGCTATCTTTAAAACTAAATAAAAGAGACCTAAGAACAGAAGAAGCTATGACAGATGAGGCAGAGGCTATTATTTAACTAATGGGGGAATTTTCAACTGAAATATGGAGTAGTTTTAGGTTAACAGAAACAGGGGATATTTTTATCCCATTAATTTAACTTTTAATAATATTTTTTAAAATCTGTCCCATTTTATTAAAAGAATACCTTGCTATTGCCAGTTAATTATTTTATAAAAGTAAAAAGTTAAATATTTTAATAATAAGTATTATCATAAAGTATTTTAATATACTATAATTGCAATAGGCTAAAGTTAATATTAATACAGTTAATGCCTATAATTTACATTATTGACAATATACCAAAATTGGTATAAATTATGGATTATTGGACAATAAAATATTATAAAACAGATTCTGGCAAAATTCCTGTTTTAGATTATATGGAATTACAGGAACCAGAAAGAATTATAAAGATTAGAAATGCCTTAAGATTGCTTAAAGAATTCGGGATAGAGGGATCTCAAATAGATGCTAGAAAGATTCATGGTGATAAATATAAGGGATTATATGAATTACGGATAGACAGTAGTAGAATACTTTATTTTTTGATTACAGGAAAAATATTTGTGTTAGTTCATGGTTTTACTAAAAAATCGAATAAAACACCAAAACAAGAATTAGAAACAGCAAGAAGAAGAATGAAAGATTATCTAGGTGATTAAAATGATAAATAAAAAAGAAATATCATGGGAAGAAGGCGAAAAAAGACTACTTCAAAATCATGAAGTTTTAAAAGCATGTGAAAAATTAGAACCAGAATTCCAAGCTTTGAGAGAATTAATTCTTTTAAGAAAAAAGCTTAAAATTAGTCAACAAAAACTTGCTGAAATAATTAATATGCGCCAATCACATATAGCCAGATTAGAAACTGGCGAAGTTTCACCTAGCTTGAAAGTTTTAAAAAGATATGCAAATGGTTTAAATCAAGTTATCTCTTTTAATATTATTCCCCAAGAAGAATATTATAAGAATTGTAGGTATACTTAAAACGACTTCTATCTGGTATATTACATCTTTAAAGATCTCAAATTTGTAGAAAATGAGCTACTTTATTCCATAAGGTTATAGGTCTCAGTGGGGTAAATTAATGGTATTATCCGGGCTAAAGATCTGTGAAATACTTTCAAGTCACGGTTTTCAAATTGTAATGCAAAGTTGTAGTCAAATTGTAATGCAGAAAAAATCAGGAACATCTACAATGAGCATCCGAGATATTGTCAAAGGGTAATAGGCATTGACGAGCATTTCTTTACAAGAAAAAAAGGTTATGCCTTGAACCTCTTGTCACACTGGGAAACACTTTGGATGCCTGGAAAGAGGAGGAGGCAAGGATGTTTAGGTTTACAAAAAACAATGGTATTACAGAGGAGTTTCATAATAAAATGGAGATGATATCAAGGAGAGCATATGGTTTTAGAAACTTTGAAAACTACAGACTCAGAGTTCGAGCCTTATGCTGTTAGAGCGGGTTGCCCCAGTTGTTGGTGTAGAGCCGAGCCTTATGTTGCTAGAGCAGATTACTCCATTTTTGGTAGAGAGTCTGTATGTCTGTTAATTGATAATGAGCCCAGCTATTAGGCAGGTTGGTCAGTTTAGATATTGCACAGGCTGGCTGGGGAGGCAGGATTCGAACCTACGATCGCGGGACCAAAACCCGCTGCCTTACCACTTGGCTACGCCCCAGCAGTGTCCGGAAGCCGGAAGCGGGCGGCCTCGCGAAACGCGGCGGAACATACCGGCATCCCCTGAAGGGCGCAACCGGGCGGGCCGGCCGCCGATTCCGGCGGAAACTGCCGGTCAGGGGCCCCGATCACCCTTGCGGGCGCGGGTTTTGGCGGCTATAACGCCGC
>DNFX01000082.1 GCA_003486795.1 Actinomycetota bacterium | reverse complement strand
ATCTTCAATATTTTCCGTTTTGGCTCCCTGATATTCTCCGGAATAATCTCCCTTTGCGTTTTTCTTTATATCGCATGAAGCAAATTCCAGACTCGGGGCTACGATACTTGCAGTCAGTTCCAGGGTTACTCTCTGTTCACCGTCCTTTTCATAAGTGCTTGATGACAATTTACGGCCAACAACTACAACCCTGTCACCTTTCTTCAGGCTCTCTGCACAGTTTTCCGCCAGTTTGTACCATGTGATGATTCTGTAAAAATCAGTATTTTCAACCCATTCCATTGTTTTTTTATCCTGATAATTTCTGTTAACTGCAATGTAAAAAGTTGCAACTGCACTTCCTGAAGGAGTAAATCTAAGATCCGGATCTCTGGTCAGATTGCCGCTAAGCAGCATAAAAAATGGATTTAAAGACATAGTTTCACCTTTTTAATTTATTATTGGAAGAATTCTATTCTTTCAAATCGTTTTCTTTTTTTACAATCAGATGTCTGATAATTTTATCATTAATTTTGTTTACCCTGTCTATTTCATTGATGATTTTTTCATCAGCGGAAAAATTAATGATATAGTAGTATCCGTTTTCCTGATGCTTAATCGGATAGGCAAGTTTTCTGGTTCCCCATTTAACTGAACCGGTAACTGCCCCCTTACCTGTCTCAATAATTGAAGTGATTTTATGGTATTCCTTTTCGATTGCCTCTTCATCCAGGCTGGCATCAAAAATTACCATGATTTCATAATCTCTCAAACTTATACCTCCTATGGACTAATAATTCTTTATTAGGCCCTGTTAAAATCAGGGCAAAAGGTACCATTGCTTCATATTAAGTTTTTCAAACCTAAGTTAAACAATAAAATACCGAATGACGATATTATAACATTTATTTGATAATGGCAACATCTTTATATATCAGTGATTAATCAGTCATCCTTTCCCCTGATTTCAGCGTACTTCTTGATTACACTGTCAGAATTATCACTGTAATACCTGTAAAGATGCCCGGTGAAATTTATCTGTGATATATAAATAAAATTTTTATCAATATATACAATGTTTATAGCTCCATGGCTCTGGATAATAGAACTCCATTTTTCGGGTGGAATTTTTAACCAGTAAACAAGCAATGAGACAATCAGCCCTCCGTGGGATATGACAAGTATGTTTGAATTGTCAGGATTTTCTTCAAATATTCTTCTTAATTCATCAAGTGCCCTTTTCGTAAGACTGACAAAACTTTCTCCATCTGTGGGAGGATTGGAATACGGATCTTTGAGCCAGTTCTGGTAATCGTAATTGTATTTTTCATTTATCTCATCAAATTTCAGTCCTTCCCATTTCCCAAAATTTATTTCTTTAAGATTTTCCCTGATTACATATCCTTTTTTTAATACCTTCTTAAAAGTTTCGGCAGTTTCCACAGCTCTTCCAAGGGGACTTGAATAAATACCTGAAAATTTTACTTTCGAAAGATAAATCGCTGCCTGCTTTGCCTGCTGTATTCCCTCATAGGTAAGGTTAGTATTTGTAATTCCCTGATATCTGCCTTCAAGATTCCATCTGGTTTTACCATGTCTTACCAGAAATAACTTAAAACCCATTTCTTCTCCAAAAAAATAACTATTGAAATTAAATTATTTATCTTAATAAATTTAAATTTTTTGAAACTTAAAATCAATATAAACATCTAAAATTATTGACTGATTTAAAAAAATCATACATATTCTGAAAAAATAACTGAAATTATATACAAAAAATCAATTTTACTTTAATATTTTATAGTTTTTAACTTTACAGATTTATATTTTTTTAAAGCAGATAGTAAATTAATTATGGAATTAAAGACAGAAGTATTCTTCAGAAACTCGATAGACAGCAGCAGACAATCATGCAGAGATAAGAAAATAGCAGGTTACAGCTGCAGCTATATCCCTGAAGAATTAATAGCAGCTGCAGATTATATTCCTTACAGAATTTACGGTAACAAAGAAAGCAATCTTGCCGATAAATACTTTCCCATAAACTTTTGTCCATATGTGAAAGCAGTGTGGGAGGAAATACACCATAATGGCGATATGGATGCTCTTGTACTTGCTACCTCCTGCGATGGTATGAGAAGACTGAACGATTATGTCTCTTATTATGAAGAGAAGCTTCCTGCTTTTATGCTTGATATCCCACGCAAGTCAGACAAAAATTCCATCAGATTTTTTGCTCGGAATCTGGAAAAATTATGGTTTTTCTTATGTAAAAACAATAATATCGATCCGAAAGATCTGCCCCGTATTGAAGAAGCAACCAGAATCATCAACAGAAAAAGAATACTTTTAAAAGAACTTGCTGCTTATTATGAAGATGAAAACTTTCAGCTGATTAAAAACACTGATTATTTCAATATAATAAATATTTCACTGGGTTCCCAGGCAGTTATTTTCAATAAAGAACTGGAAGCATATATTGAAAAAATAAAATCTTTAAAAGAAAATACCGATAAGGGAAACAGATCTAATAAAGATTTCATAAAAGTAATGATAACAGGTAATTACATAAATGATGAAAACTTCTGGTCTATTTTTGAAAACATCAATGCAAGACTTATATCAAGTGATATCTGTATCAATTACAGATATTTTGATATAAAATCTTCTGAAAATAAAGCTATGTCTGGAAAAAATGCTCTTTTTGATGATATTGCACATTCATATATGTCAAAACCTGCCTGTTTCAGAATGGCAGGCATAAGCAGCAAATTAAACGGATTAAAAAAACAAATCTCAGACAATAATATCAGGGGTGTGATTTTTGCCAGTCTCAAATTCTGTGACAATACGCTTTATTCTTTTCCTGCATTAAAAGATGAGTTGAACAGAATGAAAATTCCTTCGATTTTTCTGGATATTGAATATGGCAAATCATCATACGGGCAGTTAAAAACAAGGATAGAAGCTTTTATTGAAATGCTTGATCTGTAAAAACTATAATCATTTAAATTTAAAAATTTTTTGGTATTTTTAGAAAAAAAATAATGGGTATCAGTTCAATCAAACAAAATATAATTGATTCTATACAGAAAAATCTGGATATAAACAGTATAAGGAAGATACTGAAGTTTATTTCAAATCCATTCGTTTTCTATTTATATGGTTTTTCCTTTAAATCTGCATCTGATAAATATCTTAACAAATACAGTCTTTCATACATGAAAGAAGTCTATTGCGGCAATTTTCCTATAGCCTATGGTTCTCTTTTTGTTCCTTACGAAATACTTAACAGCCTTAATCTCAGACTTGTCCTCCCTGAAGTAATGGGTGGATTCACTGCCGGTCTTGGAGTTACAAATAAGACACTTTCCAATGCAGCAAATAACTGGTATTCCGCGGATCTGTGTACATTCCACAGAAGTGCTTCGGGTGCTGCAAATATGGATCTTTTCCCAAAACCTGAATTTATTATTTGCAGCAACCTTGCGTGTGATGCTGCCTGCAAATCTTTTGAAGACATGGCAAAAAAATTCAGGATTGAAGATAGATTTTATCTTATAGATATTCCCTATGAAAATGACAGGGATTCAGTAGATTACCTTTCAGGACAGCTTAAAAATATCTTTTTTGACATATCAGATAAATTAAAGATAAAACCCGAAACAGAGAATCTCAAAAAAGCTATTATGAATTCAAACAGATTAAGAAAGCATCTGCTCGAAGTCAATAAAATTCGTGAAAAATTATTTGATTATCCGCAATATTATAACGGTCTCAGCTATATCCTGCCTCTTTTTGGACTTGCAGGTACAAAACAGACAGTCAGCCTGTATAAAATAATGGAGAAAGAATTAAGAATAAAATTACATAAACAGGACCCTTCAAAAAAAATGAAAAAGATATTGTGGATGCATCTGAAACCCTATTACAGAAATGATATTTTCAGTATTTTTGAAGATAATAACTGCAGAGTGGTCTGTGAGGAAATAACTGATGTATTTTGGGAGGAAATGAATCCGGAAAAACCTTTTGAAAGCCTTGCAATGAAGATGCTCTCAAATCCGCTCAGAGGAAGTGGCCGGAACAGAGTAGATACTATTTTGTCAATGGCAGAAAAATATGAAATAGATGCAGCGGTACTGTTTTCTCACTGGGGGTGCAGGCAAAGCAACGGGCTTGCAAGAATATTAAAAGATAAACTTGCAGATATAAAAATTCCTTTGCTGGTGCTTGATGGTGACTGTGTTGATAAAAATAACTGTCCCTCCGGACAACTTAAGACAAGGATAGAAGGATTTACAGAAATAATTAATTCACTTTGATTATTTATACTGGAAGATACCTGATTTATTATTTAAATGGCTAAGGATAAAGCTTAAGTATAATGATGCAGCATTTTATAGTTTTTTTATAATAATTATTAAAAATATTTTCGGGGTTATATATGTATAGTTGCGGAATAGATATTGGTTCAGTTTCCACTGAAGCACTTATATTAAAAAGTGATGATAATGATAAAAATAATTTTGATATCTGCTCTTATGTAATCGGAAGAACAGGCTCAGATATAAAAACGGCATCAGAGACTATTTTTAATGATGCACTTACCAGGGCAAAAATAAAAAAAGAAGATGTCTTAAATATAATAGCCACCGGATACGGAAGAAAAAATGTTAGCTTTGCGAACAGAAACATTACTGAGATAACATGTCATGCAAGCGGTGTACTTTCTGTTTTTCCGGATGTAAAGACCATCATTGACATAGGCGGTCAGGATTCAAAAGTTATCAAGATAGACAAACTTACAAAAAAACCTATTGATTTTTTAATGAATGACAAGTGTGCTGCAGGAACTGGAAGATTTCTTGAAGTAATGGCAAAAGCACTGGATATTGAACTTGAAAACTTTGGGAAAATCTTCTCTGAAGAAAATGAAAAAATAGAAATAACTTCTACCTGTACTGTTTTCGCAGAATCTGAGATAGTCTCCCTTATAGGCCATGGGGTCGACAAGAGCAAGATAGTAAAAGGATTACTATACTCGGTTGCTGACAGAATAGTATCAATGATATCAAGACTGGGTCTTGAGGAACCTGTCTCTCTTACCGGAGGAGTTGCAAAAAATACAGGAATTGTCGGAGCTCTGGAAGAAAAACTTGGGACCAGGCTTCTTATACCGTTTGAACCTCAGATTACCGGTGCTCTGGGAGCGGCAGCTCTTGCTTTGAGGATCTGATCAGCAAAGAAGCCTTTTTGATTTCATCATCCCTGTTTTTTATTATGCCGTCCAGTTTCATTTTTAAAAGTTCATCAAGAAGAAATCCTACATCCCTTGAAGGATTGCATCCCATTTTTATAAGATCATTACCATCTATATTAAGTTTCTGGTCTTTTAAATCTGAGATATATTTATAAACTCTTTTCTTTATAATCCCCTTGAAAGTAGCTGCAAAAACCATCAGCTCAGGAGGAACAGATTTTAAAATATCATATATTTCTGAATTGGATAAAAATTTTGACTTTAACTTCTCAATAATTTCTGCCTTTTCTTCAATAAAACATATTATCAGGAATGTATCCTTTTTCTTTACTTTCATTTCTGCACACCATGACTGTATTTCATTTTTACTTTTTCCCTGTAGCAGTAAAGCAAAAATGATGCGCCATTGCTTCATTTCATCTTCATAAAAGTCTCTGATAATATTATATTGCTCGATTATTTCCTTAATCTTCTTCTGAAATTTCAAATCAATTTCAGTATCGATCTTAATTTTTTTTAATGCCTCGTAATCAAACAGCCTTTTTAAAGGTTTCCATGGTTTTTCTTCTTCAACAATTGCAATAAGTTCGTCTCTTATCCTGACTCCTGTAAGTTTTGTTATTATATTATTTTCTATTGCATGTCTAATAAGACTTTCAGTCTGAATATCTATCTTAAACCCAAAGCGCTGCTCGAATCTGACTGCTCTGAAAATTCTTGTAGGGTCTTCAATAAAGCTTAATTTGTGCATTACTTTTATTCTTTTCTTCTTTATATCCCTTAAACCACCAAAATAATCTATTAAAGCACCCATATTCTCCTTATTTAAAGAAACTGCCATCGAATTTATAGTAAAATCCCTTCTGTAAAGATCCTGCCTTATTGAACCTTCTTCTATATCAGGAAGAGCTGCAGGTTTTTCATAATATTCTATTCGCGCAGTCGCAACATCTATGTGACTTTTATTATCAAGCACTATTACGCTTGTCTTGAATTTTTTATGTGTCCAGATTTTGGCACCTAATCTTTCTGCCAGTCTGTTCGAAAAAGAAATACCATCTTTTTCTACAACAATATCGATATCTATGTTTGGTTTGTTAAGTATTATGTCCCTAACCATTCCCCCTACCAGAAAAACTTTATTTTTATCTTCTCTGGCAAGAGCAGATATGCGGTACAGAATTTTAACTATATCTTTGGAGAAAAGAATATTTATTCTTTCCATAAGATTTATACCAGAGAACTTACTATCAGATTCAGATTCAAAATCAGATTTTTCAATATATTTGTTTTTTCTGATTTTATTTTCTTCATCCCTGTAATTTAAGAATCTTATGATATCTTTTCTTGTTACTATTCCAACAATTTTTTTTCTTGAAACTATAGGAATTCTTCCAATCCCGTTTTCAATCATTAGCCTCTGAATGCTTTCAATAGTAGAATTAGGGCCTGCAGTTATTATTTCTCCTGATCTGAAACCCTTGACAGGAGCATGTGAAAGACCGTGTTTTGCAGCTTTGTCAAGATCTTTTCTGGTTATTATACCTGTCAGCAAACCTTTGTCATCAACAATAGGGATACCGGTATGACCATATTTTTTTAAAATATCATTGGAATAGGAAATACTCTCATTTTCATTTATCACTCTTACCGGATAAGTCATTATATTTTTTGCCAGAACAGGTTTCTTTATTTTTTTTCTTAATGTTTCTGTCAGCAGCTTTTCAATTTCTTCAAATTCCA
>DNFX01000027.1 GCA_003486795.1 Actinomycetota bacterium | reverse complement strand
ATATTATTAAGTTAGTGCGTTAACATATGATAACAATAAGTTAGTATTTATGAATTTACTAGATTATTACTTAAATGTCAATGTATTAAAGATTTTTTATAAATGGGGATTTCATAAAAATAATTTCGGCGGTTATTTACTTTCTTTCCCTGAAATAAGACTATTAAATACTCTGACAGTCTCTTTTATACTATTATTCCATGAAAAAACTTCTTCTACCCTTTGTTTATTTTGTTCTCCCAGACTTCTGGCCTTTTCTATATTGTTTAAAGCCCAAAGTATCTTTTCTGCCAGGTTCTCGATTTTGTTATCAGCAGCATAAATACCAGATTCACCAAGAAACCTTCTGTTGTTCTTGGAATCAAAACAAACTACTGGAAGTCCTGCGCCCATATAGTTAATGACCTTTCCGCTTGCCTCTCCTGCCTTATCTATTTTCGGCTCAACTGCGATATCGCTTATATTCAGATAGTCAGGCAATTTAAAATAATCAACCATTCCTGTCATATGTACATTTTCTGAAACTCCTATTTCATGTATTCTTTTTTTTGTTTCTTCAACCGGATATCCTATAATTAAAAAATGAGCATCTTTTCTTTCTTTTAAAACAATCGGAATTGCTTCAACAAGATTCCAGATCCCCTTTGCTGCAAGAAGAGCGCCTGTAAAGATAATAACCGGTGATTTTTCAGGGATACCCAGACTTTTTCTGAAATCCTCCGGAGGAAGCTTGCTGAAAAAATCAGTATGAACACCGTCAATGACTACACTCACTTTATCAGGATTAATTTTAAACCTGTCTTTTATAATATCTCCATTTGAAACAGAACTGCATATAAAATGATCCGGCATTTTGCATATAAATTTTTCAAAATTATGGAAAAACCATTTGACAGGCTTTATTCTCAGCCAGTTAAAAGTTCCCAGCTCCGAAGTAAGACTTCCCTGTACATCAAAAACAAGAGGGATCCTGCCAAAAGTAAAAATATATTTTAAAAGGCCACCCACAAATGCGCCTTCATGAAGGTGCCCGTAAATTATATCCGGCTTCTCCCTGAAATAAACAGAAACTGCCTTAAATAAAAGTAAAAAATCAAGATAGAATTTGTGTACTGAAGGGCCCGCTTCAAGTTTTTTATACCATGGTATTTTTATCATTCTCCTTATATCTATTCCTTCAAGATCTCTGCCGTTATGATAGGTGCATATAATATTGTAAAATCCGTTATTCTTAAGTGAGTTAACTTCACCCAGAATCCTCATGTGGCAACCTCTGTCAGCAAAAAAAGGAGTCGGAACAATATTAAGAACTTTTTTAATTTTTTCTTTATTTTCAGCCATAAAAATCTTATTTATTATAATGCCTCGAATAACAAATCATGCCAACATTTATTCTATAACAAGCAGACAAGAAAAAATCATTATCTGCTCTGATTATTTTACTTGTTTTCTCTAAAAATAGAAGTTAAAAATATATGAAAATATAAAAACCCCGGTAATTCTTTTCCCCTCCGAGGTTTTATATAAAGTTTATTATATAATAATTATTATTGTTTAGTATAGTCTAAGATAATTAAAAAAACAAGATTGTCTTAAAAAATTTTTTAACCCTTTTGACAGTTTTTACAGATACCTTCAAAAAGCACTCTTGTATTTCTTATGTCATAATTCAATGCAATTTCTTCAGGGATTCTGAAGCTGAAGGGGACATTTTCAATATCATATATCCTGCCACATTTCAGACATATAAAATGATAATGCTTCTCTGTATTTCCTTCATAGCGTCTGGTAGAAGAAAGACCTTCAATAATTTCAGCAACTCCTATTTCATGAAAAAACGATAAGGTTCTGTAAACTGTGTCAAATGAAATATCAGGAAAAGTTTTTCTGACTCTGTTGTACAAAGTCTCAACATTGGGATGGTCATAAGAATTTAAAAGCTCATTATATATAATGGTCCTCTGGGGAGTAACTTTCATTTTCTTTTCCCTGCAGATTTTTTTAAAATCCTGCATTAAATCATTTTTTTGTTTTAAATTCATTTTTTTATCCGGAATTATTATTTGACTTTAAACATTATATATTATTAATATAAATCATTAAATATTTTAATCACCGGGAAAATAATTTTTTAAACAGAAGCTATAAAAAATTTACTTTTTCTTCATATTAAAAATAAAACCACCCCGCTGGCTACCTACAAGAGAAGAGGTTATAAATGAATTCGGATCTATTTTTAATATAATTTTGTTTAATTTGCTGAAGCAGTTATTCCTGCAGACTACATTAATTATTTTTATATTGCCATCTTTTCCAAATCCATAATAACTTGTTGCTCCGAATCCTTCGTTTCTGAGAGTTTCCTCTATTTCATCCGATTTATATTTCGATATTATATTAGTACTTAAAAGATCTTTTGAGAACTTGTCAGAGATAAACATGCCGACAATAGTCCCGATTGCAAAACCGGCTCCATATGCAAAAATACCATATATATTATTGTCGATATCCTGTATTACTCTTGCAATAATGGTAACAAAAATAGTTACTTCTATAAAACCTACAATTGCGGCAATTATTTTCTTTCTTCTGATTATAAAATTAATTCTTACAGTCCCGAGAGAAACATCCACTATTCTTCCAAAAAAGATAATCAAAGACCATAATAACATATTCATATATTTTTAAGTCTCTCCTTTTCATTTAAGATTTTTCCTGAATCATCAATAGAAACACAGGCACCATTTATAAAGCCTGTTTTTATTTCGCCTTTTGCAGCCGGAACTCCTTTCAGATGAGGTGCATCCATAATACCTTTCCTGATAGCCATCCCGATTATTTCCGGCTCAGCAAGAGGGTTTTCAAATTTGTTATCATAATCCAGTTTTTTAATAGCTTCTAATATTTCCATTGCATCATTTACCAGTATTTTCTTTCTTTCGGATATACTTTCATCTATTAACATCGCCGGAGAACCGTCAAGAATATTTTCCATAACTCTGGAAACAATGAAACAGCTTTCGATAATATCATCAGGTTTTGCAGCATACTCTGATTCACATGAAGCAACTACATGGACTATATGTGGTTTAAGCTGCATCTGAAGATAGGTGGAAGAAGCAAGCTGCCCTTTATTTTTAAAAAGGTTACTTGTCATACTGAAAAGCCCTGTTCTTGTTTCCCGAAGAGAATTAAAAGATTCATCATGGAGCGACTCAATAAGTTCAAT
>DNFX01000166.1 GCA_003486795.1 Actinomycetota bacterium | reverse complement strand
ATTATTATAATTTTGAAGCACTGAATCATCCGCCTGATCACCCAGCAAGGTCGCTTCATGATACTTTCTTTATTTCTGAAAATATTCTGCTGAGAACTCACACGTCACCTGTGCAGATAAGATATATGGAACAGCATAAACCACCGGTCTATGTTATTGCTCCGGGGAAAACCTATAGGAAAGATTATGATGTAACCCATACCCCTATGTTTACCCAGATAGAAGGTCTTGCAGTAGATAAAGATATAAATTTCGGTAATTTCAAATGGACGCTTGAGACTTTTGTCCATGCTATATTCGGCAGGGACAGGGAAATTCGTTTTCGCCCCCATTATTTTCCTTTTACGGAACCAAGTGCTGAAGTTGATGTTTCATGTAATATTTGTAAAGGTTCCGGATGCAGGATATGCAGCTATAGCGGATGGCTGGAAATACTGGGCGCCGGAATGGTAGATCCTAATCTTTATAAATTTGTTGGTTATGATGCCGATGAAGTTAACGGCTTTGCATTTGGCGTTGGCATAGAAAGAATAGCCATGCTTAAATATGGAATAAATGATTTAAGAATGTTTTTTGAAAATGATTTGAGATTTTTAAAACAGTTTTAAATCAGAGGGAGTTTTAACAAATTGAAAATCACTTATAACTGGCTTAAAGAATATATAGAAAATCTTGAAAGCATTACACCTGCAGATATAGCTGAAAAGCTTACTATGTCAGGTACTGAAGTAAAGAAAGTAACTTATCTGGGGGATAATTTTAAGAATATTGTAATTGGAAAAATACTGAGTTTTGAGAAACATCCGAATGCTGACAAACTTTCATTGTGTAAAGTGGACATCGGACAGAATGTACTGAATATAGTTTGTGGTGCCAAAAATTTTAAAGATAAAGATATTGTAGTTGTTGCACTTGAAGGTGCAAGAATACAGGATTTTGTAATTAAAAAAAGCAAAATAAGAGATGTTTTTTCAGAAGGTATGATGTGTTCCGAAAAAGAACTTGGTCTTTCTGATGAATCCGACGGTATAATGATACTTAATGATGATTTTATACCAGGAAAGGATTTTGCCGGTCAGGCAGGTCTTGATGACTGGGTTTTTGAATTTGAAATAACTCCGAACAGGCCTGACTGTCTTAGTGTTACAGGTATTGCAAGGGAAGTTTCTGCCCTGACAGGGCTCAGTCTTAAAAAAATTGATTATGAATCCCGATATTGTATAAATAAGGATAAAGAACTTGTTATTGATATAAAGGATTATGATTTATGTCCGAGATATTCTGCCAAGATATTTAAGGCTGACAATTATCCTGAGACACCTCTCTGGATGAAGAACAGATTAATACAGTGTGACATAAGGTCAATAAACCTTATGGTTGATCTTACGAATTATGTTATGCTGGAATACGGGCAGCCTCTTCATGCATTTGATTTAAAAAAATTATATTCAAAAAAAATCATAATCAGAAACGCAGAACCAGGCGAAAAACTGGTTCTAATTGATGGTTCAGAAAAACTTCTTGATGAGAAAGATATAATTATTGCCGATGAAAAGGGACCTGTCGCTCTTGCGGGTATTATGGGCGGCAAAGACACCGAAATAAGTGATGATACAAAAGAAATACTGCTTGAGTCTGCCAATTTTAATGGTGTTTCCATAATGAAAACTTCAAAAAGAATGGGTTTCAGAAGTGAGGCATCAAACAGATTTGAGAAGAAACTTGATCCGGAAAATACAATTAATGCAATAGGCAGATTTGATGAACTTTTTTGCCAGATCTGCAGAATAAAAAATGACAATGCCTTTTATGATAACTATTCAGGCAAAGAGAGAAACAGAAGTATAGATTTAAGGATAAAAAGATTAAATAATTTTCTTGGAACAGATATAAAAACTGAAAAAATTACTGAAATACTTAATCCTCTGGGATTTAAAAATATAATAAAGGATAAGGAAACCATAAAAGTTGATGTACCATCTTTTAGGTTTGAAGACATTGAAAGGGAAGTAGATCTTATTGAAGAAGTAGCAAGAATATATGGTTTCAGCAATATCCCGGTTCAGATACCAAGAACAATATCCAGGCAGGGCGGATATACTGCTGAACAAAAGGTATTAAGGGAAATAAGAGACATCCTTTTCAGGATGGGGCTTAATGAAGTCATCAATTATTCTTTTATAAGCAGAAAAGATCTTTATATGTTTCATCTCGAAAACGAGGATGATTATAAAGATTATGTTAAGATAATAAATCCACTGAACGAAGATTTTGAAATATTAAGAACTTCTTTGATTCAGTCGCTTGTCAGGAACGCAAGAGACAATATTTTCAAGAAAAATAATGATATAGCCATATTTGAAATATCCAAAGTATTCCATTCTGAAAAAAAAGATGAAAAAACCGAAAATGCAGAAAAAAATACATTAGGTATCCTGCTTTCAGGAAGATCATCTTTAAAAAGCTGGGACATGCCGGAAAAATATTTCGATTATTTTGATATAAAAGGAATATTCGAGTCATTATCAGAAATATTTTATGACAAAAATGATTTTTCTGTGAAAGAATGCGAGTATGGCTTTTTACATCCTGTTATAAGTGGAAACATATTGTTAAAAAATAAAAAAATAGGGATAATAGGGAAACTTCATCCGAAAATCATTAACACTCTTGATCTTAAACAGGATATTTATATTGCTGAAATTGATCTTGATGTTTTTATTAAAAATATCAGTCAGAGAAAAAAATTCAGAGAGATATCTGCTTTTCCTCCTGTCAATATAGATCTTGCGTTTATTGTAGATGAAGAAACAAAATGTCGTGATTTGGAAAATGAAATTATCCTTTCTGCAGGAAAAAATCTGCAGAATATAAGACTCTTTGATCTGTACAGAGGGAAACAGCTGGAAAATAATAAAAAAAGTCTTGCATTCTCCCTGGAATTCGTTTCTGCGGATAAAACACTTGATGAAAAAGATATTGAATCCCTGATAAAAAAAATATCGGAAAGACTCCTGAAAAAATTTAATGCCAGATTAAGGGATCAGTAAAACAAAAGTTTCGTTGATAATAAAATTTTTTAGCTATTTGTTCCTGAAATTTACTGAATTATACATCTCCGGTCTCCTGTGCTTTAATAATGGTAATTCTTCCCTTATTTTTTTTAGGTAATCCAGTGAAATCGTGGCAGAAATGACAGATTCTTTTTCATCTGCTTCTGCAACTATCTGTCCCCATGGATCGGTTATCATAGAATGACCGTAAGCATGATAGGTGCTGTCTGTATTTCTTGCAGGTGATGCGCTTATAAAATAAACCTGATTATCAAGAGCCCTGGATCTATTAATAGTATGCCAGTGTGCCGGTCCGGTTATCATATTGAAAGCTGCCGGAACGAATATTATTTTTGCGCCAAGCAGAGACATGTTTCCTATCAGTTCGGGGAAGCGCATATCATAACAGATTGCCACACCGGTTTTGCAGAATTCTGTATCAAATACTGTTATTTCATTACCTGGTGAAAATATAAGGCTTTCAGTAAACTTTATTTTTCCACTGATATTGATATCAAACAGATGTATTTTTCTGTGCACACCCAGAAGAGCACCCTCTCTGTTAAATGAAAAGCAGGCATTATAATATTTTTCATTATTTTTTTCAGGCAATGAACCACCTATTATGTAGATACCTTCTCTTTTTGCAGTATTTGCAAGCATATCTGTTGTTTCGCCCGGATATTCTTCAGCAAATTCATAAAAAAAATCATTTTCATATGGGCAGTTAAACATTTCGGGAAGTACAGCTATATCGCAGCCCTGAAGGGAAGCTTTATGCAAAGCTTTTTCTGCCTTTTCGATATTGATAAATTTGTCAGATGTTACCATCAGCTGGCATATTGCAATTCTGATTTCTTTATTAATTTTCATTTTTTACCTGAAATTTATTTTTTACCATTGGTACAAAAGATACCGTGCATATTTCTTCACTGATGCTTTTGTTTTTTGACTTATTAAGTCTGACAAGGCATTGATTAAAGACATTTGATCCGACAGGTAATACCATTTTTCCGTTGTCTGCAAGCTGTTCCTTTAATTTTTCAGGAATATGATCAGGTGCAGCAGTAACTATTATTTTATTAAAAGGTGAAAATTCAGGCCATCCCTCATATCCGTCACCGGCTTTAAAATATATATTGGTGTACCCCATTCTTTTAAGGAGTGATTCTGATTTAACCGAAAGTTTATATATAAATTCAACTGTAAAGACTTCCTTTGCTATTTCAGCCAGAATAGCTGTCTGGTAACCTGAGCCTGTACCTATTTCAAGTATTCTGTCATTATCCTGTATTTCCAAAAGTTCTGTCATAAGAGCAACAATATAAGGTTGCGATATTGTCTGGGAAAAACCTATTGAAATGGGATAATCTTCATAGGCAGTCTCGTCACTGGATTCAGACCCCACAAACAAATGCCTGGGCACTTTTTTTAAAGCCTTAATAACTTTTGTATCTTTGATACCCCTGGCGATAATCTGCGTTTCCACCATTCTTTCTCTTAGGATTCTAAGTTTATTTTCTTCACTTGAAAACATTTTACCATCGAACCTTATTACATGAATTTGAAGAATAAATTAAATATGTAAAGGATTATTGTAATAATAAAACCTGCTACAAGAAGAAAAAACAATATTCTTGATAAAAGACAGCTTGCTGAGGCAAATCCCCTGAGCCCGAAAATTCCAGCAAGTATTGCCAGTACAAAAAAAATTATTGCAAGTATTAACAATATCATTTTTTAATTTTCCAGTTTTTTAAATATCTGTAAAAACAACTACTATTTTAAAGCATATAAGAAAAAAAATTAATTTTTTATTATAATTGCATAATATTCAATATATATGTATAATATGCAATTGATTTATTAATTAAAAACCAGGTTGAAAAATGAAAGAAATAAAAATCTCGATTGCAGGGGCTTCCGGAATTACTGGAATAGAACTGATAAAAATACTTGACAGGCATAAATATTCAAGAATACTAACAGCATTATCAAGAACTTTTGATGGCAGGAAAATAAGCGATGTTTTTAAAAATACTTTAAATCTTGACAGGAGCAAAGATATATATTTTAAAAATTATTTTTCCGCTTCAGATATAAAAGAATCTGATTTGATTTTTCTATGCCTTCCACCCGGCAAGTCAATGGAATATGTAAAATACCTGGTTGAAAATAATTACAATGGAAAAATCATTGATCTTGGTTCAGATTTCAGATTAAATAATTCCGATATTTATGAAGAATGGTATAAAGAAAAGCACATTCTACAGGATATGCTGCCCAGGTTTGTATATGGATTGCCGGAATTAAATAAGCAGGCAATTGAATCTGCTGACTACATAGCAAATCCCGGCTGTTATCCAACTTCAGCAATTCTAGCTCTTGCCCCATTGCTGAAAATGAAAGGTTTAAAATTTGATTCAATAACAATTGATTCGAAATCAGGTGTAAGTGGAGCCGGAAGAAAACTGAAGGATGAATATCTTTTTTTAAATATATCAGATAATTTTTATGCATATTCTCCATTAAAACACAGACATATTCCCGAAATCGAACAGGAATTGAATAAAATATCAGGTTTGGAAACCAAAATAAGTTTTACACCTCATCTCCTGCCAGTCAGCAGGGGAATATTTACATCGATATATCTCAGCAATGTAAATATCAGAGAATTAAAAGAAGCAGAGAATAAAATAAAAACAGCCTTTACTGATTTTTATAGTAATAAAGTTTTTATAAAATTTCTGGGAGATGATATTCCGAGAATAAGCAATGTTGCAGGAACCAATTCGGCGCATATTGGTTTTTTAATTGATTACAGGACATCAGTTATAAAATTATTCTGTACCATTGACAATATACTGAAAGGAGCTTCAGGGCAGGCGGTGCAGAATATGAATCTGATGT
>DNFX01000189.1 GCA_003486795.1 Actinomycetota bacterium | reverse complement strand
GTAGGATTTAATTCATCATCAAATATTACAAGATTTATTTCTTCTGAATTGACGATTTCTTCCAGTTCTTCCAGTTTCCCAGTGCTTATATAATATCTTGAATTAATCTTTTCCTGTACATGTGTGATTACTTCTCTTACATCTGCTCCGGCACTTAAAGCCAGATTCTTTAATTCCTCGATATTATCTCTGATATAAGCATTTTCGGTAAAATTACTTTCAGATATATTTAAATATTTTGGTCTTATAAAAACAAGTAAAGATTTCTCCTTCTTGCTCTTTGTAGTTTCAAAAGACATTACTTATCCTGTCGATTGCTTCTTCGAGTCTTTCATCTGAAATTGTAAGAGAAATTCTGAAAAACCCTTCCCCGCACAAGCCATAGGCGCTGCCTGGAGTCACTACTACTGATACTTTGTCAAGTAAAAGCTTTGCAAAAGAAACCGATGTATATCCTTCAGGCACTTTTGTCCAGACATAAATTGTTTTTTTAGATTTAAAATAAGAAAGACCTATTTTGTCAAGCATATTCCATACTTTCGCCCGTCTTCTGTTATAAATCTCATTATTTATGGAAATCAGTTCATCATAGTTATCCAATGCCTTCGCAGCAGCGTACTGGACTGCGTTAAAAACTCCACTGTCAACATTGGATTTGTATTTTCCCAGACTACTGATTGCTGATTGATTCCCTGTCGCAATACTTATTCTCCACCCTGTCATATTAAAAGATTTCGATAGAGAATAAAATTCTATACCGGTTTTTTTTGAATTTCTGGCATTTAAAAAACTTACCGGTTTATTATCTTTTTCAGAATAAATATCTCCATATGCGTTATCATGACATACAAGTATATTGTTCGCCAAAGCAAAATCAGCAAGTTTTTCAAAAAATTCAATCCCACATCCTGCACTTGTCGGATTATTGGGATAATTAACATGTATTATTTTTGCTTTTTCTGCATCTGCCAAATCAATTTCATTAAAATCAATCAGATAACCATTTTCTTCCTTGAGAGGTATTGATACTGTTTTTCCTCCTGCAAACATGGT
Organism: Actinomycetota bacterium; assembly: GCA_003486795.1. Next base: position 7,919 of record DNFX01000189.1, on the reverse strand, counting down.
GCCTATTTTATAGACAGGATAGGAAGGATCAGGAGCAAGTACAATATCCCCAGGATTTACAAAAGTATATGCAATATTTGCGATTCCTTCTTTTGAACCCCATAGAGAAATTACTTCACTTTCAGGATCGATTTCAACATCGAATCTTTTTTTATAAAAACCAGATGCAGCTTTTTTCAATGCTTCCAGTCCGTAACTTGAAGGATATCTGTGATTTTCCGGATTATCAGCCTGTCTTTTAAGTTCCTCGACAACAATATCAGGAGTTTTTAAATCAGGATCACCTATTCCCAGGCTTATGATATCAAAACCTTCCTGTTTTTTCTTTTTGATTATCTCGTCTATTTCCGCAAAAAGATAAGGCGGTATAGAATTCAGTCTTTCCGATTCCTTAAAAATCATTACTTGTTTTCCTTTCACGTAATATTGTCAAAGAAATATCTGCCATCAAAAACATAATCAACCGGTCCCTTGAGAAAGATGCTGTCGTTTTGCTTCCCTGACCAGTTAATGTATAATTTTCCGCCTTTCAGATTTACAATTGTTTCGCCGGGTTTTATTTTTTTATGTATAATTGAAACAGCAACAGAAGCACAGGCACCTGTTCCACAGGCAAGAGTTTCCCCACATCCTCTTTCCCATACTCTCATGGAAATCTCATTATTTTTTTGGATTTTTATAAATTCAACATTAGTTTTTCTGGGGAAAATATCGAAATTTTCAATTTCCGAACCTACTTCACCAAGTTTTATATCTTCCAGATTCATGTTTTCATCAATAAATATCACGCAGTGAGGATTCCCCATTGAAAGACAGTTCAATTCATAAATATTCCCGGATATATTAAATTTTTTTCTAAAAAACAAATCTTTTTTTGTTTTAAAATCCCCGAGTAGCTCATAATTATTTTTTTTATCATTTTCAGGTAAAATTAATTTCTTTACAGCTGTCATTTTTAAAGGTATTTTTTCAGGTTCAAATACAGGAGAACCCATATCAACATCTATATGACCGACTGTTTTTTTTTCAAGCAATTGAATTTTTATTTTTTTTAAACCTGCCCTTGTTTCTATCATAATTTCTTTTTTTTCAGTCAGGTTTTTCTCAAAAACAAATCTTGCCATACATCTTATTCCGTTTCCACACATTTCAGCAGCTGTTCCATCGCTGTTATGATAATCCATAAAAAAATCTGCAGATTCTGATTTTCTTACAATTATTAATCCGTCTGCACCTATGCCGAAATGTCGGTCGCATAACATTTTTATATGATTTTCCAAAAGAAAGTATTCTCTTTCCGTAAAATCAACAATAATGAAATCATTGCCCTGACCCGTAAATTTGGAAAATTCAATTTCTTTCATAATCCACCTTAAGATTTATTATATTTAAAACGTTTTTCATTAATTCTTTTATATCACTATCATATCCTGAATCTATCCAATTTATCCGTTTGTCAGCTTTAAACCAGGTTAATTGTTTTTTTGCAAGATGTCTTGTGTTTTTTTTGATCTCTTCAACAGATTTATCTAATGTTATTTCTCCATCAAGATATCTGATTAACTCCTTATATCCTATTGCCTGTTTAATACTATTACATTCAGAATATTTTTTATCATAGAGTATTTTTACTTCATTCAGAAGGCCTTTTTCAATCATTTCATTTACTCTTTTATCAATATTATCATAAAGAGTTTTTCTTTCAGTATTTAGACCTATCATAATACAGTTATATATGGATTTTCTCTTTTCCCAGTTTAATAAATAATCTGAAAATTTTCTACCTGTTCCATAACATACTTCCAATGCTCTTATTATCCGCCTTTCATCATTCTTGCTTATTTTTAAAGCATATTTTTCGTCAAGCTTTTTTAATTCATTATAATAATAATCAAGCCCTTTAGCTTTTATTTCTTCTTTTATTTCTTTTTTTGTTTTGCCATTTTTAATATCAGGGGCATATATAATATCATCTATAATTGCTCTTATATGAAGGCCTGAACCCCCTGCTATAATCGGAATCCTGTTCTTGCTGAAAAATTCATCTTTTATAATTTTTCTTGCCCTGTCTCTAAATTCTACAGCTGTAAGCCTGTAGTCAGGTTCACATATATCTACCATGAACTGTCTTATGGAAAATCCATCAAGATTCTGCTTGTCTGTTCCGATATTCATATATTTAAAAGCCTGCATTGAATCCGCTGAGATAATATCTGTTTTAAGCATTAAAGCTAAATTTAAAGCAGTTTTTGTTTTTCCACTGCAGGTGGGCCCGCATATTACTATTACTGTTTTGCTTTTGAGTAGCTTTTCTTTCAGTAATTCTAGTTTATATTTAGAGATTATTTCATTAATAAAAACGTCTTTTTTTAAAATTTCCATTAAATTTCTGCTATATTTTTTGACCTTTCAGGTAAAATGATTTTGCATCATAAATTTTAACATCTATTAATTTGCCAATAAGATTTTTATCATCATGCTCAAAATTAACAAGTGTCCCGTCTTCAAGTCTGCCTTCAAGCTTACCTTTGGGACCCTTACCTTCTACCAGAACTTTATATTTCCTTCCGATTTTAGACTGATTATTCTCCAACGAAATCTTATTCTGAACATCAACAAGTTCTCTGAACAACTCTTTTTTTACTTTCAAAGGCATATCATCTTTAAAATCAGCAGCTTTTGTTCCTTCTCTTTTTGAATAAATAAATGTAAAAGCTCTGTCAAAACGGATTTTTTTAACCATATCCAGAGTATCATAAAAATCTTTTTCTTTTTCACCTGGGAATCCTACGATAATATCCGTAGTTATAGAGCAGTTATCTATCCTGCTTCTTATCTGATCTGTTAGTTTAAAAAAACTGTCTCTTGTGTATTTTCTGTTCATTAGTTTTAAAATTTTGTCTGATCCTGACTGAAGAGGCAAATGTATGTGAGGCATTATATTGTCTCTTTCTGCAATTATATCGATAAGGTCCCGGGAAAGATCTTTTGGATGGCTGGTCATAAATCTTATTCTTTTTATTCCCTTTATTTCAGATATTTTTCCAAGAATTTCCGAGAACATGATAGGATTTTCAAGATCCTTTCCGTAAGAATTTACATTCTGGCCTACAAGTGTTACTTCTATAACTCCTGTTCCGGCCAGGTTTTCTATGCTTTTAATAATTAATTCTGGTTTTATAGATACCTCCCTGCCTCTTACAAAAGGAACAATGCAGTATGAACAAAAATTATCACACCCGATTGAAACAGGTATATAAGATTTAAATTTATATGTTTTTTTAAATCTATTAAGATCGTAATCAAATCCCTCTTCAGTTATCTCACAGATACTCTTGTTTTCTTTCAGCTTTTTTTTAATTATTAAAGGCAGGTTTGAAATATTATGCGTTCCAAATACTATATCAACAAATGGAAAATCAATAAGTATTTTTTCTTTAAGATTCTGCGCACTACATCCACCAACACATATAAGAAGATCAGAATTTTTCTCTTTATATTCCTTATATCTGCCAAGATGTCCGTATAATTTATTCTTTGCTTTTTCTCTGACGGCACATGTATTGATTATTATAATATCTGCCCTGCTGATTTCATTTTCTTTAACAAAGCCCATTTCCTCAAGAGCATATCCGATTCTCTCAGAATCAAATTCATTCATCTGGCAGCCGAATGTTTCAATAATATATTTTTTCATAAGAAATGATTTTAATAGATGTATGACATGAAGGCAATACGGATTTATTCCATAGGTTTGGTTTCAACAGTCAGAACAATAGCTGTTTTTGTTTCCCCGTTTACTTCTATATCTTTAAAGAAAGGAATGCAGATTACCTCTTTGCCTGTCGGTGCTATGTATCCTCTTGCAATTGCAATACCTTTTATTGTCTGATTCAATGCAGCAGCACCAATAGTCTGTATCTGGACTCTCCCCTCTTCTCTTATTATACCAGCTATGGCTCCGGCTATTGAATTAGGTTTTGTATTGGCAGAAACTTTAAGTATCTTCATTTTTACAATTAATTTGTTTCTTCAAGTTCTATGTTTATTAGAATATTATTATTATTTCTTTTAACTATATAATTATCTTTAACTTTTATTAGATGTTTTTTGCCTTCTTTATTTATTTTTTCAATCAGTATATTTATTATATACTTTATTTCATCTTCTTCAAATCTTGATGATAATTTCTGCTCCTCATATATTTTTAAATGATTATTTGCTTTTTCTTTTTCACAAATCTCTGTCAGCTCATTATTTTTTTTCTGACTCAGATGAACAAGCTGTTCAAGGTTAATCGGATTTAATGGTTCAAATTCTTCATATATTATACGTTGTATGCTTCTGTCTGATATATTCATATTAAAAAAACATCTACATATATCGGAAAGAACATTATAGTTATTGGTAAGACACGGAAAATAAACCAGCTTCAGATCTTTGTTTGTTTTTATATATTTTTTAACTTCCTCAAAATCATTATATTTTGGGAAATAATCAAATATATTCTCTGCTCTGGCATTATTCCTCATGCTTAGTATAATCTGTGAAGGAGCTCCATAAAATAGATTTATATTCTGGTTCTGAAGCTTGAATTCTACAAGATTTTTTGGGATATTGTTTAATCCGCCTATAATGCTTATATTGCCATCCAGCTCCACAATCTCCGGAAAAACTGACTGGTCTTTCTTCTCAGGTATTTTCTCAAGATCTGCTCTTAAGAAAAATGAACTTCCAGCGTTAGTATTAGAATAAGTCAGTATGATTTCTTCTGTATTCAGCTTTATTGAAAATAAAGCCATTCCTCTTCCATGGAAACCATAGATATCCCTGTGGGCATTTTCAAGTTTGGATGTGACTCTTGCTTCGAAAATCAGGTTATGAAGATCCGGTGGAATACCTCTTCCGTCATCGATAAAGTGAATTATTCTCTCAGAATCAGCGACTTTTTTGGTTGCTATGTAAATATTTTCTGATTCTGCATCTCTGCTGTTTCTTAAAAGTTCAACAATAATATCTTCAACACATTTTATATCCTGAAGGGCCTGTCTTCTTTCAGCTTCAGATATTCTTAACCTTACATAACCGCTTCCCAGATCTTGTTCGATGTTCTCAATATTTTTCAGCCCTAATTCAGATAAAAAATTTTTTATATCTGAATTATTTTGCATAATCTACAGCACGACTTTCTCTAATAACTGTTACTTTTATCTGGCCAGGATATTCCATCTCACCTTCTATTTTCCTTGCTATATCTTTTGCCAGAATTAATGAAAGATCATCATTTATCTCTTCAGGTTTGACAATTACTCTTATTTCTCTTCCAGCCTGAATTGCATAAGCTTTTTCTATACCTTTAAAATCTGCTGCTATTTTTTCAAGACTTTCAAGTCTTTTTATATAGCTTTCAAGCGTTTCTCTTCTCGCACCGGGTCTTGCGCCGGAAATAGCATCCGCCACCTGAACTATTATATCAAGAAGAGTTTCTGTTTCTATTTCACCATGATGAGCTTCTATTGAATGAACAATTTCTTCATCCTCATGCAGCCTTTTCGCTAATTCTGCTCCTATTATTGCATGTGAGCCCTCGATATCGTGAGTAAGTGCTTTTCCGATATCATGTAAGAGTCCCGCTCTTTTCGCTTTCTTTACATTTGTCCCCAGTTCAGATGCGATAATCCCTGCAACAAAAGCAACTTCTTTTGAATGCATGAGTACATTCTGGCCATAACTGGTTCTGTATTTTAAACGACCAAGTACCTTTATAAGTCCGGGATTTATTTCAGAAATTCCTGTATCAAATATTGCCTGCTCACCTTCAACTTTTATTTCATTATTTACAAGTTTGCTTGCCTTTTCATACATTTCTTCAATTCTGGCCGGATGTATTCTTCCATCAATTATCAGATTCTCAAGGGTCACTCTTGCGATCTCTCTTCTTACAGGATCAAAAGAAGAAAGAATAACTGCTTCAGGAGTATCATCTACTATTATATTTATACCTGTCAGATTTTCAAAAACCCTTATGTTCCTTCCTTCCCTTCCGATTATCCTGCCTTTCATTTCATCATTGGGAAGATTGACAACTGATACGGTAGTTTCGGCAACATGTTCAACCGAGCATCTTTGTATTGCCTGTGCAATTATTTTTTTGGCTATTTTATCTGCTTCTTCTTTTGTCTGGGTTTCTATTCTTTTTATCTCTTTAACGGATTCATATTTTGCTTCTTCTTCCATTTTCTTTAACAGAATTGCTTTGGCTTCTTCTCGGGTTAGCTCTGCTATTGCTTCAAGTCTTAATAATTCTTTTTTCAATATATCATTTAAAGAATTTTTTGTTTCGTCGATTTCCTTTTCTTTATTTACTATTGTCTGTTCCCTTTTTTCAATGAAAGAAGCTTTCTTCTCAATAGTTTCTTCCTTTGACAAAATTCTGTTTTCAAGTTTCTGAAGTTCAAATCTTTGTCTCTTGATATCCTCATCAGATCTTAATTTAAGATTTGCGATTTCTTCTTTTCCTTCTGCTATAGCTTCCTTTTTTAATGTCTGCGCTTCTTTTTGAGCATCTTCAATTATTCTTTTAGCATTTTGTTCAGCGGAGTCTACCTTTGCATCAACCAGAATTTTACGATAATAAAATCCGCCTATAAAACCAGCAATTACAATAACGGCTCCTATTCCAACAATTTTCAGTACTTCTATCAACATCGGTTCAATCCTTTCATAAAAAAAATCGAGCATATTTTTGCCCGATTTTATATTGCACAATACTTATTAAAAATTATATATTAAATTTTAAATATATTTTCTCTATATATTTATCAGTTAAAATTAATATTTAAATTTTTCTTCATCATATTTATATAAAAATTAACCCAGCTTCTCTAAAAAAGTAAAAAGCTTCATTTAGAAAAAGCTGCTAAGTGCAAAATAAAAAATCAAGCAAATATAATTATAATAAATTTAAAAATATTTTATATTTTAGTATTAATTTAGTCAAGAATATCAGACAATCAACTGGACAATCAAACACTTATTGATATTATTTTTATATCATCAGTCGGAATTATTTTTATATTAAAACTATTACAGAATTTACATTTTTCAAGCATACCCAGGGATGTTTCAAATTCATTTCCGCAATCATTGCATACTGCTTTTAAAACATCCTTTCTGAAAACAAGCCTGCAACCGGAAAATAATGGATTATCTTTTGTCAGAAACTCAAAATAAAACCGTACAGAATCCTTTTCCACTCCTCCCAGAGGATTTAACAACAGGTTTACTTTTTTTATCTTTTTGAGCTTCTTTTCAACAGCTATTTTGCTTAATATTGAAACTATTGAACTGGTAACAGAAAATTCATGCATAATTCTGCTTACCCTGCATTAAAAAATTCTATTATTTTTTCTTCAGCTTTTATTACGATATCATTAAATTTTAGTTTCATCATTTCTGATAAGTCAGAAGACAGGTTTTTGATATCAAAAGGTGCAATGCCGATAATTATAAATTCGGGCAAGTCATTCAAAATTGAAAGTATTTTTACGGCATCTATGAATTTTAGCTGGTGAAGAGAATAATTATTATTATTAATATTTTTTTGAAGGTCATCCAGCCTGAGATAATACAAACAGCCTGGTTCAGCATCCTTTGCTATCATGCAATCTATTATTACCATCTTATTTAATTCCGGAGTAAGGTAGTAATCAATTTCCATTGAAGAACTCCCGAGATCCGCATAAATCGTATTTTTTATCATGTTTCTTTTTTGAAGCTCTCCGATTATATGTATACCTATACCCTCATCAGAAAACAGTATATTGCCCAGACCTATAATAATATTCATTCAGGAAGACTTCTTTGTAACATGCTTTTCCCATCCGGTAAGCACTGATTTGTAAAAATCCATTATTTTA
>DNFX01000290.1 GCA_003486795.1 Actinomycetota bacterium | reverse complement strand
TTTGGTGACATAGGAGGAATTGCAATTGATAAATATGGTACACCATTGAAAGATGAGACTCTTGAAATGTGCAAAAATTCAGATGCAGTTCTTTTGGGTGCTGTAGGCGGGCCCAAGTGGGAGACAACTGAGCCGGGTATACCCAGACCTGAAGATGCACTTTTAAAAGTCAGAAAAGAGATGTCGCTTTTTGCAAACCTGAGACCTGTCAAAATATATGAACCATTAATTGATTCTTCGACTTTAAAGAAAGAAGTGATTGAAGGAGTAGATATCCTTGTTTTAAGAGAGCTGACAGGTGGTATTTATTTTGGCAAAAGAGAAAGAGTGGTTGCTGATGACGATATCTTTGCATATGATACAGAACTTTACCACTTATACGAGATAGAAAGAATTGTAAAACTTGCTTTTGAAACCGCAAGATTAAGAAGAAAAAAAGTAACATCAGTTGATAAAGCCAACATACTTGAGAGTTCAAGACTTTGGCGGGAAACAGTAGTCCGTATTCACAAGGATTATGAAGATATAGAATTAAATCATATGTATGTGGATAATACATCCATGCAGCTTATAAGGAACCCGAAACAATTTGACGTAATTGTCACTTCTAATATGTTTGGTGATATTTTAAGTGATGAAACTGCCATGATTTCAGGTTCGATAGGTCTTCTTCCAAGCGCTTCACTCGGTGAAAAAAATTCAGGGATGTATGAACCCATCCATGGAAGTGCTCCTGATATACAAGGGACCGGAAAAGCTAATCCTATTGCACAGATTCTTTCTCTTGCGATGCTTTTCAGGTATAGTCTCGGTTTCAAAAAAGAAGCAGATTTTATAGAAAATGCTGTCAGCAAAGTTCTTGAAGAAGGCTACAGGACTCCGGATATTTATACTACAGATGGAAAACTGGTAAATACAAAGGAGATGGGCGGACTGATTCTGGGTGCACTTGAAGATTTATTATGATTTGAGAGAATTATTAAATATATTCAGGGGAAGATCATGCCAAATAAAATTTTTATTTTTGATACGACATTAAGAGATGGTTCTCAGGGAGAAAATATTTCTTTTTCAGTTAAAGACAAACTTCACATAATAGAAAAATTCAACGATATCGGTATCGATTATATAGAAGTAGGGTTTCCTGCATCTAACCCAAAGGATATTGAAATTTTTGAAATTTTAAAAAAAAGAAAATTCGAAAATTCGAAGATTGTTGCTTTTGGAAGGACCAAGTATAAAAACACTGATGTTAAGAATGATGATAACATAACTACCTTAATCGATTGTGGCGCAGATGTTATCTGTATTTTCGGCAAATCTTCTGCTTTACATGCAGAAAAGGTAATCGAGACCTCTCTTGAAAATAATCTGGAAATGATTTTTGAGTCAGTATCGTATCTTAAGAAGAACTCTCCTGAAATAATTTTCGATGGGGAACATTTCTTTGACGGTTTCAAAGAAAATCCTGATTATGCAATGAAGACTTTAAAAGTTGCTGAAGACGGAGGAGCTGATTTTATTGTTCTCTGCGACACCAATGGCGGGACTCTGCCGGCAGATATGGCAAAGATAGTTGAAATAGTAAAGAAAGAAATAAATGTACCAATTGGCATACATGTTCATAATGATAGTGGCTGTGCAGTGGCAAATTCCATAATTGCTGTCAATAAAGGAGCTGTTATGGTTCAGGGAACGATAAATGGTTACGGAGAAAGAACAGGAAACGCTGACCTGTGTCAGATTATACCGAATCTTGAAATTAAAATGAAATTGAAGTGTCTTCAGGATGACAAGCTAAAAGATCTTACAAGCCTTTCAAGATTTATTGCAGAAATTGCAAATCAGATACCTTATGGTCACCAGCCTTTTGTAGGGAGCAGTGCTTTTGCCCATAAAGCAGGTATGCATGTAAGCGGTGTAAGCAAATATTCTACCGCTTTTGAGCATATCTCTCCGGAACTTGTTGGTAACTCCAGAAGAATACTTATAAGCGAACTTTCCGGTAAAAAATCTATTATAATGAAAGCGAAAGAATTCGGAATGGATCTTGAAAATGAGCAGAAAACTGTAAGCGAGATTCTTGAAAAAATACTTAATCTTGAACACTTAGGATATCAGTTCGAAGCAGCTGATGCAAGTTTTGAACTTCTTGTAAGAGATATAACCAAAACCAAGAAGAAATATTTTAAACTAGAGAGCTTCAGAATTTTAAATGAAAAAAAGGAAAACGGGGAAGTTCTTTCAGAAGCAACTGTAAAGATACATGTGGATACAAACAGAATAATTGAAACAGCAGAAGGAGTAGGTCCAGTAAACGCTCTTGACAAAGCTTTAAGAAAGGCGCTGATGAATTTCTATCCAGATCTTGAGAAAATAATACTTACAGATTTTAAAGTAAGAGTTCTTGATGAAAAAAAAGGAACAGGTGCCATTGTCAGGGTATTTATTGAGTCAACAGATGGTGAAAAAAGCTGGGGCACCATAGGGGTGTCAGAAAATATTATTGAAGCCAGCTGGGAAGCTCTTGCAGATAGTATAATATATGGATTAAGTCATATAGAAAAAGAATAAAAAATACTTTTCTTTTTTTAAAAAATTTTAAATAATCATAATTTAATAAATTTTTATTAATATCATATGTTACAAGAATTAGGAGAAAAAACATGTCAGGTATAATGTTTTTGAGAATCGTGCCTTTTATCGGTGCACTGGTAGCCTTAATTCTTGCAATTATTTTCACAAAACTTGTAAACAGAAAAAGTCGTGGAAATAAGAGGATGCAGGAAATATCTGATGCGATTTTTATTGGGAGCAGAGCCTATCTCAATCAGCAGGCGAGAATAATGATAATATTTTTTATTGTTATCGAAGTCCTGCTTTTATTAATGGTAATATTCGGTTTTCTTGAATATCCTTCTCTTCTTGCTTTTGCTACAGGTGGCGGTTTCAGTCTGATGATTGGCTATATAGGAATGTGGATTTCTACAAAAACCAATTCAAGAGTAACACAGGCTGCAAAAGAAAAAGGTCTTGGTGAAGCAATGAATATCGCCTTTACTGCTGCATCAGCAGCCGGACTTGTTCTCGGAGTGGTTGCGTTATTTGATACTGCCTTATGGTTTAACATACTTTACTGGTGGTATGGAAGATCAAGCAGTGATCTGGTGGTTAATCTTGATCACGTTGTAAATATTCTTGTAACCTTTACAATAGGTGCCAGCTTCGCAGCATTTTTTATGAGAACAGGTGGTGGTATATTTACCAAAGCAGCAGATATGGGTGCTGATTATGTGGGAAAGGTAGAATCAGGATTAAGAGAAGATGATTACAGAAATCCTGCAACAATAGCTGATAATGTCGGTGATAATGTTGGAGACGTGGGAGGGATGAAAGCAGATTCACTTGAATCCTGGGTCGGAGCAATAATAGCTACCGAATTTCTCGGATTTCTTGCATTTAAGGAATCACCGTTGCTTCTGAAAAGCATACTTCTTCCAATGCTGATTTCGACAGCGGGTGTTTTCGCTTCCATCATTGCGATATTTATTATAAAAGGAATGGTATCCAGGTATAAGCAGAATGCAACAGTGAGCAAACTTACTATTACCACCTTGTCAGGACTTTTCATAACTTCTGTTTTGATTATTTTATTTTCTTTCTTTATAACCAGGTACATAATGGGTTCAGGCTATATGTATATATTTTATGCATCCATTGGCGGACTGCTTGCCGGCTTTATGATAGGTCTTGTTACGTTATTATATACTGATTCAAAATTCAGACCTACAAGAAATATAGCTGAAAGTGCAAAAAGCGGCCCTGCTACTCTTGTTGTAAACGGACTTGCTTACGGAATGGAAAGCACCGTTCTGCCGGCATTCATAGTGATAATTGCTATGATTTTCAGTTTTTATATTTCAGGAGGTTCATCAAACCTGCAGATGGGTATTTACGGTGTCTCAGTTGCAGCAGTTGCCATGCTCTCAGTTTCGCCTTTTGCCATAGCAATCGATGTATACGGTCCTATCGCTGATAACGCAGGCGGGATTGCAGAAATGGCCGAACTTGATCCGGAAGTAAGGAAAACAACTGATAAGCTTGATGCAGTCGGGAATACAACAGCTGCGATAGGAAAAGGTATACTTATCGGAAGTGCTGCAATAACTGCAATTGCTCTTGGTCAGGCATATTTCTCAAAAATCGGTCTCCTTACTGAAAAAATGGGTATTAGCGTTATTATTGATTTTATGAAGGATCCCAAAATACTTGCCGGACTGTTTGCTGGAGTAATACTTCCATTTCTGTTTACATCACTTCTTATAGGCTCTGTTGGAAAGGCTGCAAACAAAGTTGTAATAGAAGCAAGAAAGCAGATAAAAGAAATGATGGCCGGCGAATCGAAAGGCGATCCCAAAGCTTTCATCACCATAGTAACCAAAGCAGCACAACGGGGAATAATAATTCCCGGTATTCTCATATTTGCAATTCCGGTAATCATAGGTCTTTTGCTTGGACCAGGCGGTGTGGTTGCTCTTATTGTTGGAACCCTGCTTTCCGGTTTTGCTATGGCAATATTTATGGCAAATTCAGGAGGAGCTCTTGATAATGCCAAGAAGAAAATTGAAGAAGAGGGCGGTAGCGGCACACCAGAACATTCTGCTTCCGTGGTTGGTGATACAGTTGGAGATCCTTTAAAAGATACAGCAGGGCCTTCAATGAATATTCTTATAAAACTTATAAGCGTTGTATCAATTGAAACTGCTGTTCTTGTTGTTACAATGTACGGGAATTTATTTTAACAGACAAAATTCTGATTAATAAAATAAAGGGAAATTATTATTACTTAGGTTTTAATAATTTCCCTTTTGATATAATATTTTACTTATGGAAAATGAAATAGGAAAAATATTAGACAGGCTTCTCGAAAATTTTCAAGACAGAAAAATAACCAAAGAGGAACTCAGCAAAAAAATAAGTGAGCTATATTTTGAAGATATCGGTTTTGCAAAAGTTGATCATCACCGTGAACTCAGAAGAGGTTTCCCGGAAGTCATTTTTGGTGCCGGTAAATCAAAACAGCAAATAATAGAAATTGCAAGAAGATTGCTTAAATATTCAGACAGACTTTTAATTACAAAGACAAATAAGGAATGCTATACAGATTTAAAAAAAGAATTTCCCAGAGTCTGCTATGATGATTTATCCCAATGTATTTCTCTTATTCCTGAAGGCCATGACAGCAATCTGAAAGAAGGAATAATTGTAATATGTGCAGGAACATCAGATATTCCTGTAGCAGAAGAAGCATGCTTGACTGCATACCTGATGGGAAATGAAATAAAAAAAATATATGATGTTGGTGTAGCAGGTCTTCACAGGCTTTTGAATTACAAGAAAGAAATTCTTGATGCGAAGGTGATAATTGCAGTTGCTGGCATGGAAGGAGCCCTGCCTGGAATACTAAGTTCCATTTCAGCGTGTCCTGTTATAGGTGTTCCAACCAGTATCGGATATGGAACAGGTTTTAAAGGTATTTCATCGCTTCTTACAATGTTGAATTCATGCAGCCCCGGACTTAGTGTGGTAAATATCGATAATGGTTTTGGTGCCGGATACCTTGCAGGACTTATAAACAGGCAAAGCAGCATATAGCAAATATGTTCATTTTCAATTTAATTAAACTCTTATTTTCATTATAATAAAAAATAATAAAAATATTAAAAGTAATTACCTGATATGACAGAAGAAGTATTTGATAACAGCAAAATAAAAATAGGTNNCTGTGTAAGGAATAATTTAATAACACAGTCACAATTACACGAAGCTCTTGAAATTCAGAAAAAAACCGGTAAAAAAATAGGCGAAATCCTTATTGAGGAAAATTATGTCTCCGAATACGAATTTAAAAATTTTCTTTCGCTTCAGAAAGGATACAAGCAGGTCAATTTATCAAAAATAAGCAATGAAATAGAAGTAAGTGCGTCCAATCTTATATCAAAAGAATATGCTTTGAAAATGAAGGTATTTCCATTCAAATTTGAAAACGATATGCTTGCAGTTGCAACTCTTGATCCGCTTAATATATATCTTAATGATGAATTAAGGATGCTTACCGGTTATGAAGTGGAACCATATATTTCAACGAACAAAGACATAGAAGTTGCAATAAGAACTTATATGTCGGATGAATACAGCCTGAAAGAAGTAGAAGAAATAACAAAGGATCTGGACTTTTCAATAGATGATGATCTTGCTGAGGACATAGACCTTCAGAAAAATCCGCTCATAAGGCTGGCTAATCAGATAATACTTAAAGCACTGACGATGAGAGCCAGCGACATACATGTTGAACCACAGGAAAAGTTCTGCCTTATAAGATTCAGAATAGATGGAATATTGCAGGTAATCAAGGAAGTTCCCAAAACAGTGCAGAGGCTGCTTATCTCGCGATATAAAATAATGTCCGGTATGGATATAACCGAGACAAGACTTCCGCAGGATGGAAGAAGCTCATTCAATTATCATAATAGATTTATTGATCTCAGATTTGCAAGCCTTCCTTCTGTATTTGGTGAAAATATTTCAATAAGAATTTTAAACAGGGAAGAAAGCATATTTGATTTACAAAACCTTGGAATGCCCCAGAGGGAGATGGATATTTATGAAAAGGTAATCAGGCAGCCATATGGTTCAATTATAATAACAGGTCCGACCGGTTCGGGAAAAACTTCAACACTTTATGCAAGTCTGACACAGATATCTTCAACAGAAAAGAAAATATATACAGTAGAAGATCCTGTCGAGTACAAGTTTTCGCAGATAATGCAGGTTCAGGTAAATCAGAAAATAGGCATGAGCTTTGCTGCAGGTCTGAGGGCGATGATGCGAAGCGACCCTGATATAATAATGATAGGTGAGATCAGGGATTATGAGACTGCAAAGATTGCTATTGAGGCATCGATAACCGGCCATCTTGTTCTGACTACACTGCATACAAATGATGCACCTTCAAGTGTTGCAAGATTATTCGAAATGGGAATAGAACCATATATGATTGCTTCAGCATTAAGATGTGTCGTAGCTCAGAGGCTGCTTAGAAGATTATGCCCTGCATGCAAGAAAGAAGTAGATATTTCCAATATTGTTTTATCCGATAATGTAATTTCCATTCTGAAAGACAGGAAAATTTATCAGAAAACAGGATGTAACCAGTGTAATAATACGGGATATCTCGGAAGGATAGGTATTTTTTCTGTAATGCTTGTAACTCCTCAAATAAGAAAAATGATTCTTGATAAATCTGGGACTGATGCTATAGAAAATCAGGCGAAACAGGAAGGAATGAAAACCCTTCTTGAAGCTGCTGCCGAAAAAGTCGCAGATGGAATTACTTCTCTGGAAGAAATGTACAGGGTGGTTTTTTAAGTGGCTCAAAAAAATTTCGTACACCTTCATCTTCATAGTGAGTACTCTTTACTTGATGGGGCAGTTCGTATCAAAGATCTTATAAAAAAAGTTTCGGAACTCGATATGCCGGCTGTTGCATTGACTGACCATGGTGTAATGTACGGGATCATAGATTTTTATAATACCGCTGTGAAATCCAAAATAAAACCTTTACTTGGCTGTGAAGTCTATATAGCTCCAAATGGGAGAATGGAGAAACAAATCAGAAAAAATGGTGATGATGAAAATTTTTATCACCTCACCTTGCTTGCAGAGAATATCAGGGGTTATAAAAACCTGATGAAAATCGTAAGTAAAGGTTTTCTTGAAGGTTTTTATTACAAACCC
>DNFX01000253.1:2573-4246 GCA_003486795.1 Actinomycetota bacterium | reverse complement strand
ATTCCAATGACCAGTAAAGTATTGATTCCATTCATCTTTTGTTAATCGCGAACTTTCTACTTTAATCTTGTCGGGTTTTGCGGCTGTTCCTGGCTTCTTAAAAATTAATATAAATTCATAGTCTAATTTTATAATTCCATTTCTTGGATATGGAAAACTTCCCATAACGGTAGCTCCTCCAGTAGTATTCATAGTAGTTGTTTTTTGCCAAATTATCGAACCCATATAATCAAATCCAATAGTTTCACAAAATTTTATGATTTCAGTTCTTATAGGTATAACTTTATATCTGCCATAATATACTGAACGTGCGAATTGATCTCCAATATTTATACAAAGCCTACAGCCTTTACTTAAAACCCTAAAACATTCTTGCCATACCAAATTTAAATTATTAATATAATTTTCATAATTATCATTAAATCCGATCTGATCGGCAGGACCATAATCTTTTAGTTGCCAATAGGGAGGTGATGTAATAACAAGATGGACAGACTCATCTTTAATAATTTTCATATTTCTACAATCACCAATTATAATTTTATGGTAAGTTTCCAATTATTTCTTAAGTGCTGGTTTAATAATATTTATTACAATAAAGTTTAGCATAAAACTATGATTTTAAGAATATATATAATGTAAATATTATTATATAATACTTATTAACTTTTATTTTATCTTGAGTGATTATCCTCTTATAAATCAATAAAGTATGTTTTATATATTAGGAACTTTAATTTACTAAAAGTATTTTTTAAAGAATTTTAACTCTTGATTATAAGTTTATAATGTGTTTACTAAAAATTATATAATTATATCTTTAAAAACCTTAAAATAACTTTTTATTATTAATTGGCGGATTTAAATTTACCGGAAAAAATGAAATGCGATGTCCTGATTATAGGCGCAGGACCTGCAGGATCTTCTCTTGCCTGTTTTCTTTCAGATTACGGTATCGAAACAATTCTTATTGATAAAAAGAAATACCCTGACATTCCTGTAAGATGTGCTGAGCTTGTTTCGGGTAATCTTTTTACACTTTTTAAAGAAAAGATAAACGGTATTAATTTTAAAATAAGCAGAATGCAGACCTATATAAACGGAGTCCTGAAAAATGAAATACCATCTCCGTCAGTCATGCTTGACAGAGAGATATTTATTGATTCTGTAATTAAAAAATTCATAAAGAACAATGGCACTTTTTTAAATTCAGCTTATTTTGAAAGCATCATATCAATTTGTAAAAATAAAAAAGAAACTGACTTTACAGATTTTTCCAGGGATCATTTTAAAAAAGTAACACGAAAAAATTTTTCTTTCGGATCAGGTGGAGCTGTAACATATGAAAATTTTGCTGATAATGTAAATGCAGTAATTTTTAAAAAAGACAGCAGAAAAACTTTTATAATAAATGCAAAAATCATTGTCTGTGCGGATGGACCGGAAGGAATATCAAGGAAAAAAATCAATATGCCATCTGATGCTGAAGATAACAGCGGATATATTCTTGCTTATCAGGAAACTCTGAGAAAGACAGATAAATATTATGATAAAGCAATGATTTTTTTCTACCCTTATATCACAAACGGTTATGGATGGATTTTTCCCAAAAGCGATACCTTTAATGCAGGGATAGGAATAGGAATCAGTAAAAGTAATTCTGACAAGGAAAA
>DNFX01000253.1:0-2557 GCA_003486795.1 Actinomycetota bacterium | reverse complement strand
ATAACGGGTACAGCTCCCTGCACCGGAATCAGGTATCCCATAAGTGTTTCCAATTTTATTTTTGCCGGAGATGCTGCAGGATTATGCAATCCGGTAACAGGTGCAGGGATATATAATGCGGTATGGTCTTCAAAAATAATTTCTGATAGCATTTCAGATTTTTTAAAAACAGGTGACTATAATATACTTAACGGAATAGACCTGAAAATTGGAAGTTATTTTTCATCAAGCATTGAGAGGGCTTTAAAAAAAAGGGAATATGCAGGCATTCACTGGCCAGGAGAAGATTTTGAAGAGCTTATAAGGCAGACATGGATTTCCTTTAAAGATTACTGGAAAAAGTAAATGTTTTTTATGATAGAATATCATAAAAAATTATCACAAGATTCTTATAGTATTTAACAGATAATGGAAAAAGTCAGTACAAAAGAATATTTAAGATCCAATCCTGCAGAACCGGGGGTGCTGCTCGCGATAATAGTAGTAAGCTATAATAGTAAGAATTATCTGGAAAAATGCATTGACTCCATAGTAAATTTTACTCCGCTAAAATATAAAGATCTTCTGGAACTTGTAATCGTAGACAACAATTCAGATGACGGCTCAAAACAACTGATTGAGGAATTCTGTAAAAAACATGTATTTATAAGAAGCATAATAAATAATGAAAATATGGGATTTGCCTATGCGAACAATCAGGCAATTGTTTCATCTTCTGCTGATTATTTCTTTTTACTTAACAGCGATACGGAAGTTTATGAAAATTCGCTCGAAGGTGTACTGGAATATATAAAAAATGACAATCCCACAGAAAAAATCGGCATTCTGGGTCCCAAAATAATAAATTCAGACGGTACAATCCAGGATTCATGCAGAAAATTCCCCTCGCTTTTAAATGCTGCTGCACATAATATCCTATCACTTATTAACCCTGATAACAGATTTTCGAGGCAGTATAAGATGACTGATGCTGACAGAAGCAGAAGCTTTGAGACAGACTGGGTCTCAGGCTCAGCAATGCTTATATCAAAAGCAGCTCTTGCAGCTTCGGGACTTTTTGATGAAAAATATTTTATGTATGTGGAAGATGTAGATCTCTGCTACAGAATGTGGAAATCAGGTTATAAAGTAATTTATTATCCTGAAATAAAGGTTTTGCACCATATCGGCAAGAGTGGTGAAAATAACCCGGTCAGGGCGCAGAAGCTTATGCAGAAAAGTGCACTTCGATTTTTTGTAAAAATAAATAAAAAATCATGGAAGTTAATTCTTATTCCTCTGGTTATTCCGATACTGGGATTCAGGATAGTTCTTACATGGATTAAGTTCCAGAATTCAAAGAAATTATTTCCAAAAACTTAAAGCAATAAAATGACGGCTAAAAACACATAGTTTTTTGATTTATAAATAAAATAAATATAGAATAATTAAAATATTTCCCGGATATATTTTACAATTTATTATAAGGAAAGAATTTGAAGGTATTAATAACAGGTATTAATGGATTTGTCGGAAATTATCTTACAGAACATATATTAAAAAATGATGATTTATGTGAAATCACAGGAATAGACATCACAACAGACAATTTTTTTAATAGATTTGAAGGAGATAAAAACAGGGTAAAGCTTTTTAATATTGATCTGACTGATGAAAATAAAGTGGATAAACTGATTGAAGATTTTCTTCCTGATCAGATTTATCATCTTGCTGCCCAGGCTTCTGTAAGCAGATCCTGGAAGGAACCTGTAGATACTTTTAAAAATAATGTTTTCGGCGGGGTAAATCTTCTTGAAAGTGTGAGAAAACATAATATCGGCTGCAGGTTTCTGTCTGTCTGCACAGCAGAAGAATATGAGATTATTAAAAGTTCATCTGAGCCGATTAAAGAGGAATCAAAGATATACCCGACTAATCCTTATGCCATAAGCAAGGCAGCTCTTGATTTCTTTTCTATAACATATTACCTTGCTTATAAAATCCCTGTTTTTGTAGGCAGATCATTTAACCATATCGGCCCGGGGCAATCAGAAAATTTTGTGTGTTCTGATTTTGCAAAACAGATTGTTCAGATTGAAAAAAATTTAAAAAAACCGGAGATTCATGTTGGCAATCTGGAAGCTTATCGGGATTTTCTTGATGTCAGGGATGTGGTAAATGCATATTATTATATTATGAACAAAGGCAGACCTGGAGAAGTATATANNATAATATATGTTCCGGGGAAAAGAGAAAAATAGCCGATCTCCTGAAAATTCTTCTTTCTTTGAGTAAAAAAAGAAATATATCTGTTAAAATAGATAATTCAAAATTAAGACCTGTTGATAATGAAATAATTTATGGGGATAATAGTAAAATAAAGAAACATACAGGATGGATGCCTGAATATTCTATTAATGAAGCATTAAAAGATACTTTGTACTACTGGAGGAATTTAGTATGAAAGCTGTTATTTTGGCAGGAGGTTTCGGAACAAGAATAAGACCACTGACTTGTCTAAAACCCAAACCCATGCTTCCGCTTGTAAACAAGCCTTTTATGCATAATTTTATTTCAT
>DNFX01000089.1 GCA_003486795.1 Actinomycetota bacterium | reverse complement strand
ATTTATAAGGAAGAAGCTTATTAATAATCCAAGTACTGCATAAGTTTCAACCATTGCTGCAAAAATAACGCCTTTAATAACTTCCTTGGGTCTTTTTGCGGCAAGATTAACACCTGCGGCTGCTACTTTTCCCTGATATATTGCAGAAAACAAACCTACAAGTCCTACCGGTAACGCTGCACCCAGAAGCTGAAGCCCCTGCATCATTTCTGTTATTCCGGGAATTTTTCCGATAATTAAAAAAGCTGCAACAAAACCGTAAAAACCCTGTGTACCTGGCAGCACAACAAGCAGGAAGAGGCTTCCAAATTTTGAAGGATCTTCGGAAATTACTCCTGCTGAAGCTTTTGCAGGAAAACTAATACCTATAGCGGAACCGATTCCTGCAAGAAATGTTGCAAGCCCTGCCCCTATTATTGCTAATGCTATACCGAGAGCGGCATCTGACATTTTTCCTCCTATGAATTAATCTTTTATTGATATATATTTATGTTCTTCTTTAAGGACTTCAAAAGGTTTTCCTCCGCCTACATAAAACTTGGAAAAGAATTCAACATATTGAAGTCTCATCGTATGCACAAAACCACCGAGAATATTGATACCTATATTGAAAATATGACCGAATATAAGACAAATGATTACAATTACAATACCTATTACCGGAATAGAACCCAGCTGGAAAGCTATTTTGTTTATGGCAGTTCCAATTCCTGCGGTTACCAGTCCGAGAGCCATAAGTCTTATATAGGAAAGAAAATCTCCAAGAAAAGAAGTTATTCCGTTAACTATTGTCAGATTTAAAAATCCCATGAAAAGTCTCAGACCCCATTTTTTCTCATCTCTTGCTCCGAATAAAATAATTACAAGTGCTGCCGGAAGCATCAGCCATATAAGAATCTTTGAAACCGAAGCAGGAAATACCGGTTCGCTCACAAGCTGAATGCTTACAGCCATTTCTGTAGACAGGAGCATTATAATAAGTGATACTATTATTACTATCCAGGGAAGGGTATCAAAAAATACAATCTTATATTCTTTTCTGAAAAGATTGTCAAAGAACTTGATCACCAGTCCGAAAATTACCTGTATTACTCCGAGAAGCAGTGCAAGTCTGAAAAAGTTCATTGCTCCGTCCGTCGACTTCATTGGGTCACCTAATATTGCAAATCTGGCAAAGAAATCGTCAACTCCCAGGTAACTTGGAAGATCACCGAACCATCCGTTAAAGACGGCTCCGCCAAGAATTGTAAAGATACCAAGGATAAGCACGAGCAGTGGAATATTCTTTGAACCTTTCATTTTAAAGAAAAGAACAATGGAAAGAGCAACGAAGATAAAACCATAGCCTGCATCTGTAAGACAGAGTCCAAAGAACAAAGCAAAGAAAACAGCCATATACGGGGTAGGATCTATCTCAAAATATCGGGGAATGCCATAAAGGTTAATAATGAATTCAAACGGCCTGAAAATTTTTTTATTTTCAAGTATTGTCGGAATAACTTCATCTTCTTCAGGTTCGACCTGGACAATTCTTGTAAAATTAAAATTGCTGATTAAACTGTTGAGAGTTTTTTTGTCATCTTTTTTTACCCAGGCTGTATAAAAAGAAACATTATCGGTTGAATAACCATAATTTAAAGCCCACTCGATTTCCACATTATTTTCCAGATAATCAAGATATATGGTAATGTTTCTTTCAAAGTCCTTTGAATACCCCTGTAATTTTTTTACAAGATTGTTGTTTTTACTTTCCAGATGATCCAGCTGCTTCCTTAATGCATCGATATTTTCCTGTATCGTTCCGCAGCAACCTTCAATATCAGCTTCTTCGAAAGGTATTTCAGAAAGATAATCCTGTGCATCTGATCTTATGCCGGAATGATAGGCAATAATTACATAATAAAGATCAAGACTGCTGTTTATTATTTCATATGAAATATTTCGTTTTTCAAATTCGGAGCATATTTCCTCAAAGACATTCTTTCTTGCCTTTATTGTGCCGAGTTTTATTGAATATGAATCATAATCACCAAGAAGTTCAAGCCTGCCCTTAAAGGAAGACCATAAATCAAACTGATTTATTTTCTGACTTAATTCGCTGATTCTGGCATTATTAAAATTTATTTCTCTGTCAATGGAAATTATTTCTTCAATTATTTCTTCATTATCAGTGCGGGAAATTATATTCTCGTATTCATGATTTGAAACAATAAGTTTTCCGGCTCTGGATGCTATTTTTTTACCGGGCTTTTTTTTATATTCCGTCAGTATGTCAAGAGCCCTTTTTGCTTTGATATTGACAGCAGGCAAAACCAGATCCTGTTTTTGGAGGGACTGGGGGTTTTCTTCAGTTTCAGTTTCTTTTTTAAAATATGGCTTAAGCTCAACAAGTTCGTTCTTCTGCAAATATTTAAGAACTTTTGTTTCTTCGGATTTATGGACTACTATTAAATATTTTTCAAGTTTGGCAACAGCCATAACATTAATTCCGTTATTCTAAGATTCTATTGATTATCTGACTTATAATTTTTTCTTTTTTAACTGCGGAATCATTTTTCAGTTTTTCCATTCTTTTTTCAAATTCAATACCAAGTTTTTCTTTTTCAGTCATGGCATCTTCTGATGCTTTTTTTCTGGCCGCAAGTATTATTTTTTTTACTTCTTCTTCTGCTGCTTTTATACTTCTGTCGCTGTCACTGTAAGCTTTTTGTATAATGGAATCAGCCTCTGTTTTTGAGGATTCAATTATTGACTTTGATTTTTCTTCAGCAGCTTTTATCTGTTCAATTATATTTTCAATCATATTATAAATTATGTTTCGGGTTTTTTAACTTAAATTATTATAACAGCTAAGGAGCTAACAATATATAATATCAATAATTTATTTACTGTCAACATAATGAAAATTTTTTATCATTCATATTCCAAAAGAAGTTTTAAAATAAAATGATTTTTAATTTTTATTTAATAAAGCAGAATGATTTTAAATAATTATGATTGAAAAAATATTTTTTTGCAGTAAAATATTTAATTTTGGAAGCCTTATTTGCGAAAAAAGACCGGTGCAGGGGGAAAATAAATGGAGCATGATTAAAAAATAGAAAAAGTTTAATACAAAAGTACGGTTTTTTATTTGAATTTCAATAGCTCCGGTGGGAAAATTATTAAATTATTATTAAATCAGGCAGATTTTTAATGAAAACAAACAGAAGTCTTTGTAAACCATTCCTGTTAATATCAGTTTTGTCCATTGTGGTTCTATATCTTTTTTTAATGACAGGCTGCAGCAGTGCTCCAAAAAGATTCGAAGATACCCGTGAGAAAATGGGTACATTTGTGAATATAATAATCTATGGCGACGAAGACAATTATGCAGAAATTCTTGAAAGCTCTTTCGGGAAAATTGACGAGCTGAATAAAATTGCTTCAAATTACGATCCTGAGAGTTCGGTTTCTGTTTTGAATCGTGATGGAATAATAAAAAATGCTCCTGAAGAACTGGTGGAAATCTTAAATGTTTCAAAGGAATATAATAAGAAAACCGAAGGAGCTTTTGACATTACTGTCAATCCTATTCTTGAGTTATGGTCAGAAGGATTGTGGCAGGAAAGTGAAGAAATCCAGAAACAGAAAATAAATGAGGCATTAAAACTTGTTGATTCAGAGCAGATAAATATAGAAGGAGACACTATAACTCTGGGTATAAAAGGCATGTCGCTTACTCTTGGCGGAGTTGCCAAAGGATACATAGTTGATGAAGTTATCGAGCTTATAAAATCCAGAGGAATAGAAAGTGCCCTGGTAAATGCAGGCGGCGATATAAGGATTCTTGGTGCAAAACCGGATGGATCACCATGGAAAATCAGCCTTGAAAATCCGGATAATACCTCTGAGCAGATAATCGAGTTTGCGCTTGCTGACAAATCAATAGCGACTTCCGGTAATTATTACAGATATTTTGATCCTGAAAAAGAGGTTCATCACATAATAGATCCAAGGACAGGATTTTCTTCAAATAAATGTATCAGCGTGACTATTATTGCGGAAAATGCTACAATTGCCGATATTCTTGCAACATCTGTATTTGTGCTTGGTCCGGAGGATGGAATAAGAGTTATAGAAGGTATCGAAAATGTTGAAGCTTTTATTATAGATAATGAAAGAAATTTTCATAAATCGAGCGGAATTGAAAAATTTATTGTAGAATAGTGGAAAATTGAATGACAATAAAAAGAGTAAAATTTACTGCAGGCCTTAAATTACCTGAAAACAAGATAACCGAGCACATGCCAGTCACCAGGCTTGAATTACCCTCAAAAGTGATACTGCCCCTGCAGCAGCATTTTGGACAGCAATGTAATCTTCTTGTAAAAAAAGGAGATAAGGTCAGAACGGGACAGCTGATTGCAGATTCAGAAAGTTTTATCTCTGCACCCATTCATTCAACGATAACCGGAACAGTCAGCTCGGTTTTTAAAATGATAAATCCTCTTGCAAACTCAATTGTTGATGCCGTTGAGATTACTGCTTCTGATGAAGAGGAGTTCCAGTATCTGCCTGTAAATCCGGTTTTTGAGGAAATCAAAAAAGATCTTGATGGTTTTACAGAAAATTCTGAAACAGAAAATTATCTTTCAGAAAAAATAAAAGAAATAATCGATAAAATCAATAGTATTGAAAACGAAGAAATCATATCCCTGGTAAAAAATGCTGGAATCGTCGGCCTTGGAGGCGCTGCTTTTCCAACCCATGTAAAACTCAGACCACCTGAAGGTAAAAAAATAGATTCGGTTATTATAAACGGATGTGAATGTGAGCCTTACATAACAGCGGATCACAGAATAATGCTTCAATACGGAATGCAGGTTCTGACAGGCGCTTATATCCTGTATAAAGTACTTCATCCCATGAAAGTCTATATAGCCATCGAAGACAACAAGCAGGATGCAATTCTGAATATGAACAGTCTGATTACAGAATCAGGTCTTGAAGATAATTTCTGTGTTGTTTCCCTGAAATCAAAATATCCCATGGGAGCTGAAAAAACACTTATTAAAAATGTTCTTAAAAGGAAAGTTCCGGTGGGAGGACTTCCGCTTGATGTGGGAGCTGTTGTCAACAACGTCGGGACATGCAAAGCTGTCTGTGATGCGGTTTTAAGAGGTCAGCCTCTTATAGAAAAAATAATTACCGTAACAGGTGCTGTTTCAAATCCCGGAAATTTTGTTGTAAGAATAGGAACTCCTGTAAGTGAAATACTTAAATGCTGTGGTGAGTTTAAAAGTGAAATAAGAGAAATCATACTTGGCGGACCGATGATGGGTAATGACATAAATGAAGAAAACTTTCCTGTTACAAAAGCTGTAAACTGCATACTTATAAAAAGAGGTCTTCCAAGAAATGAAGGAAACTGTATAAGATGCGGAAGGTGTGTGGATATATGCCCGATGAATCTTCTGCCTTTAAACTATGTTAATTTTGTAAAAAACAGCAGGTTTGATATGTGCAGTGAATATTATATCTCGAGTTGCATAGAATGTGGTTCATGCGCCTATGTCTGTCCTTCGGCAATACCGATAGTAGCATATATAAAAACAGGCAAAAGCATATTGACAGGAAAATAGAATTATAAAAGGATTTAGAATAAAAAGTACATTTTAATCTTGGAAATGAATGAAATAAATAAAGAAAACAATATCGAAAACAATACTAATACTGATAATAATACTGGAATTAATGATGAAACCGGTAATGATTCCGCAGGTACTGTAAAAGATAGTATTATTGTAAGGGAAAATAATTTTATTTCCCAGTCCCCGCATATCTGGAGAGGTATTTCCAGTGCAAAAATAATGTATATATTTTTTGCATCACTTATTTTTCCGTCAGTTGCCGCTGTTTATTTTTTCGGACTCAGAGCTTTCTGGGTAATGTTTTCTTCTACTGTTACAGCTGTTCTTATTGAGCTGATAATAAAGAAAGCAAGGAAAAAGAATTTTAAAATGGACGGAAGCGCTCTTATTACGGGGCTGCTGCTTGCTCTTACTCTTCCGCCTCGTATCCCAATCTGGATGGTTGTAATAGGCTCTGCTTTTTCGATAGCTCTTGCCAAGGAAGCTTTTGGGGGTCTTGGTTATAATATATTTAATCCTGCACTTGCAGGAAGAGCTTTTCTTGCAATCAGTTTTCCGACATATATGACGCAATGGTATCTGCCTGGCAGTTTTGGTGTAGATGCAGTTACTTCTGCTTCACCACTGGGAGAGAGTTTTGTAATTGCCGGTTCAAAGATGGATCTTTACAGGGATTTGTTTTTTGGAAATGTTGCAGGATCTATAGGAGAAACATCTGCAATGCTTATAATAATTGCAGGTATATTACTGATAGCATTCAAAATAATCGACTGGAAAATACCACTTGTATATGTTGCAACTGTAGTGATAATGTCTCTGATATTCGGTGAAGACATTTTATTTCAGGTGATGGCAGGAGGTCTTCTTTTCGGGGCTGTATTTATGGCAACCGACTATGTTACTTCTCCTGTTACAGGACCGGGAAGAATAGTATTTGCAGTCGGATGCGGACTTATAACATTTTTGATAAGACGTTTCGGGGCAATGCCTGAAGGTGTATGTTTTTCAATTCTTATAATGAACGGTTTTACCCCGCTTATTGACAGGTATATAAGGCCTAAGCCTTTCGGTTTTGTCAGACCGGAAAAAACAAAACAAGCGAAATAAAAAAGAAAAAAGAGATTTAACCGGGAAAAGAAAATGATTCCAGAAGAAAAGACAGGTTTCGGAACGAAAATATTAAACAATAAGATTTATCCTATTATCTTTTTATCTATAATAGTATTTGTAGCTGTTCTTTTACTAATGCTTGTAAACAGCTTCACCCAGGAAAAAATAATTGCAGAAAGAGAAGCCAAAGTAACTAATGTGCTTGAGAGGATTTATCCTGAGATGGAGGATTTTGAACTCAAAGATGATATATATATCATCTTAAAAGATGGCGAACCCATAGGATATTCTTTTATAGCTGTGGGTAAGGGTTATGGAGGAGACATCAACACAATAGTAGGTCTTGACAAAGATTATCTGGTAAAAGAAATATCGGTTCTTTCCAATACTGAAACACCTGGTCTTGGTACGAAAATACTTGAAGCTTTCTTTACTGACCAGTTTAAGGGACTGGAAGTTCAGGACGTGAAATTGAGCAAGGATGGCGGTAAAATAGATGCCATATCAGGAGCGACAATAAGTTCAAGAGCTGTGACTGATTCGGTAAGAGGTGCCATAGAAGAAAAACTGGAGATTATCAAAACGAAAAATTATTAATGTTATTATATAAAATTACAGACTGTATTATAGGCCGGCAGGCAGCATTAACAGAAATTATAAGTATAGACAGAAATAAAAATAAATAAATTAATAAAGATTAACAGAATAAAGAAATGATTGAAAAACAGGAAAGACTAACAGCAAAAAAATTCTGGCTGGAATTTGTAAAAGGTATAGTAATTACAAACCCTGTATTTGTACTGGTTCTGGGTCTATGTCCTACTCTTGCAGTCAGCAATTCGCTAAACAATGCATTAGGCATGAGCGCAGGGGTTATTTTTGTTTTACTGGGATCTAATATAATCATATCCCTCTTAAGGAAAATAACTCCCAATCTAGTCAGAATACCAGTGTTTATAGTTGTAATAGCTACTTTTGTTACCATACTGAGCCTGGTCTTTGAAGCATATCTGCCGCCACTATATGAGTCTCTTGGAATTTATCTTCCTCTAATCGTTGTCAACTGTATTATTCTGGGAAGAGCTGAGGTTTTTGCATCAAAGAATTCAGTGGTTCTTTCAATTGCAGATGCTTTCGGAGTAGGTTTTGGTTTTACAATATCACTTATAATAATTTCATTTTTCAGGGAATTACTGGGAACCGGTGGCCTTGAAGTATTTGGAAAGCAATTGTTCTCAGTACCTGTTCTTACAGAGAGCCCGATGTCTGTATTTATAATGCCTCCGGGAGCATTTATTGTCATGGGTCTTTTACTTGCATTATTCCGTATGATAGGAGTGTTAAAAAATGAGTGAAACAGGTCCGAGCCTCATTACGATTTTCATGAGCATGGCCCTTATAAATAATTTTATATTGTCAAAATTTCTTGGTCTGTGTCCGTTTTTCGGAGTTTCCAAGAAGCTGTCCAATGCCATAAGCATGGGTGCGGCAGTCACTCTTGTAATGGTAATGGCCTCAATCGCAACAACACTGATTTACAGATTTATTCTTGTTCCATACAAAGTAGAGTTTATGAATATAATCATATATATACTTGTAATTGCATCACTTGTACAGATAGTTGAGTTATTTATCAAGAGAACAAATATAACCTTATATAATTCGCTGGGCATATATCTGCCTCTTATCACGACAAACTGTGCGGTACTTGGTATTACATTAATAAATGCACAGGCAAATTATGCCATGGTACAAAGCATAATTAGTGCTCTTGGCGGCGGCATAGGTTTTACTTTAATGCTTATAATAATGTCTGCAATAAGGGAAAGGCTGGAATTTGCAGATACACCCAAGTCAATGAGAGGACTGCCGATTGCATTTATAATCGCTGCAATCCTATCTCTTGCATACATGGGTTTCAGCGGAATGATTTAAATAGAAATTTATTTTTAAGGAAAAATTATGTGGATAATAATAGCGATATTAACATCTATAGGAGTTATTTGCGGAGTGCTGATATGGATTACAAACAGAACACTTCCCAAAGAACCTGCTTCCCTTGCAAAGGCACAGGAAGTTTCCGAACATCTCCCGGGCATGAACTGCGGTGCATGCGGATATCCTGGCTGCTTTGCATATGCACAGGCGCTTTCAAAGGATAAAAAAGTATTTTTTTCAAATGTCTGCGCTACTGTTCTTCAGGATAATTCCATGCTTGAAGGAATCGAAAAAAGTCTTGACCTTGTGGTAGATAAAAATGCTATGAACAAGAAGGCAGTAGTCTGCTGCAGCGGTGACTGTGAGAAAATAGGTACTTATGTGGGAGTCGGAACATGTAAATCAGCTTCAAAAATACTAAAAGGTTTTAAAAAATGTCCATTCGGCTGTCTCGGGCTGGGTGACTGTACCAAAGTATGTCCCCAGAATGCGATAAGCATAGATGTTGACAGAAAAATTGCAGTGATTGATCCTGACAAATGTACCGGCTGCGGTTTATGCGTAAAGGAATGTCCGAGGCATATAATAAAGCTTATACCAGCAGATTCAAAAGTAGTATTCAGATGCAGCTATGACAGCATAAGAGATATTCCTGGAAGGGAAAAATGCGAATCCGGGTGCACACACTGCAGGAAATGCTTCAAAGCATGCGAATATGATGCAATTGTATGGAATAAGGAAAAACAGATCCCAGAGTTTGATCTGGGCAAATGCATAGACTGCGGAGCATGTATTGAAGCCTGTCCAAAAAATGTTCTTACAAAACTCAGGATGGATTCCTTAAAAAAAGAAAAGGTTCTAAGCAAATGATTGAGCAGACACAGAAGCGGCCTTCATGGGATGAATACTTTGTTTCCATTACAAAGACAGTTGCTTCCCGCTCTACATGCCTCAGACGAAAAGTCGGAGCCATAATTGTAAAAGATAAAAGAATACTTACTACTGGATATAACGGGGCGCCGAGAGGAGTAAAAAGCTGTCTTGAAATCGGAAGATGCCTCAGGGAAGAACTAAAAGTTCCATCAGGACAGAGGCATGAAATATGCAGGGCGCTTCACGCGGAGCAGAATGCCATAATACAGGCTGCATATCACGGCGTACAGATAGCAGGCTCAGTTATCTATTCGACCACACAGCCATGTGTCCTTTGCGCCAAAATGATAATAAATGCAGGAATACAGAAGATTTACTATTATGAGGAATATCCTGACCAGCTCTCACTTGACCTTCTCAAAGAGGCAGGCATCGAGCTTATCAAGCTGAATGAATAAAATAAAAAATTTTCAGTCACAGGATTACATAAATCATGATAAGTAGCCATAAACTGATCTTAAAAATATTTTTTTACAGTTTTTCAGGACTTGCTCTGATTGCAATTTACCAGAATCCATTTTATTAACGTCAGATATCTTCTTTTTTCCTTTATAATTTTCTTCACAATATTTTTAAATATCGAAGTTTTTCTTATATACAGAAAAAACATATTTTCATCATAGTGATATAATTATTATTTTAAAAAAATAGTTTTATAAATAAATATGTCCGGTTCTGGTTAAAAGATATTTATACAGGCGATTTATATTTAAGGTTCTGTATCCGGATATTTTGAAGAAGGAGATAAGGTTTTGGATATTCTTCATCACTTTTATCTTAAAGAGCTTGTCCATATAAGCATCGGGAGATTAGATATTTCAATTACAAATCTTACCGTTTCAATGTTTGTTGCAGTTGCAGTTTTTTCGATAGTATTATCTCTTTTTTCACTCAGGCCGAAAGTTATTCCTTCAAAAAGACAGTCAGCGGTCGAAATGCTTTTG
>DNFX01000080.1 GCA_003486795.1 Actinomycetota bacterium | reverse complement strand
AGATGCACCTATAGGGGTGAGATTTCCTCCTATATCCGTGCCGAGCGATGTTGCCCAAACCATTATTGAAAGTGCCGGCACTGCAATTATCTTTGCAAGATCTGCAAGAACGTAAGCCATGGATAATGCAAACGGAACATTATCTATCACTCCACTTGCGACTCCCGAACCCCACAAAAGGGTGCTGATTAGTGCCACAGGGTTATCTTTAAAGACATTGCTTACAAGGTCTGCAATGACTTTTATTACACCTGTATGCTCCAGCCCGCCTACTACCATAAACAATCCAATAAAAAAAAGTATTACTTCATAATCAATCTTTACAATTATTTTTTCTGCTTTCTTTCCCATAAATACCAGCATTATAAATCCCGGAAGCATTGAGGCAAGAGGAACTATAAGAGGTATATGGAAATATTGTTCTATATATGTATGAGTTGTAAGTAACAAAACAGCAGCAGCAAAAGCTATGAGACCGGCTTTAAATTCTTTTTTGTCAGTTATGGCTGCTGCCGGATCCATTTTCTTTATTTCATCAAGAGGAACATTTCCAACAGTTCTTATTTTCTTTCTGTTGACAAGAAAACAGTAACCCAGAGCAACCGCTCCGGCTATTATTGTAATGGGGCCGTTATGAACGACAAAATCATTAAAATAAAATCCAAGCTTGAGACCAAGAATAACATTCGGGGGATCACCTACAAGTGTTGCCGCACCGCCGATATTTGCAAGTACAACTTCAGTTATTACCAGAGGTATGGGATCTATTTTAAGCATTCTGCATAATTCAAAAGTCAGAGTTGCAAAAAACAGCATTACGGTAATACTATCCATAAATCCTGAAAGCAGAAAAGTGATCATCGGGAAAACCAGGAAAATTTTTATGGGTGAATATTTAAGGAGTCTTGCTATTATAAGGGCAAGATATGTGAAAAAACCTGAATCTGAAAGAGCAGCTACTATTATAAACATTCCAAATAAAAGACCTATCGTCTCCCAGCTGACAAATCCTATGGCGTCTTCAAGACTATAGACTTTAAATACTATTAAAAATAACGCACCAAGAAATGCTACAACTGTTCTATTGACCTTTTCTGTTGCAATAATTATGTAGGTTAAAAGAAAGATGACTATTGAAACAATTACAGGATTCACTTTTTTGCCTCTTGCTAGTTTTTGCTAAAGTATTTTAATAAATATCACTCTATTCAAAAAAATTCTGATATAACCATTTTTGAAAAAATGTATCAAAAATTCTAAAAAATTATAGCAAAAATAAAAATTATTACAAAAAAAACAATAACTGTAAAAATTTTAAAATACAGATACGGTTAGTATTCTTTCCAGATTATTATAATCTTTTTTTATCTCAGCAAAAGCATTATCAAATATGTTTTCAGATATTTTTTTAAGCTCATTACAGGTTATCGGATCTGTTTCAAGAATAATAAAAGCTTTTTCCCTGCTTATATGGTTNNCAGAGCCTCGCGGGGCTCATATTTTTTTACTTCCTCAGGAAGATTTTCAAAATCCGATTCTCTTATATATGGAGGATTACTGATTATTAAATCAAATTCAGGTATATTGACACTGCCAGATTCAGAATTGTTTTCCGGCAGAATATCACAATTTATTATTTTCAGAATTTCCGGATATTTTTCTTTTAGAATCATCCTGGCATTTTTTTCAGCTACTTCAACAGCTCCGGGGCTCTTTTCAGTGGCGGTAATTTCAAAAGATATTTCAGGATATTTTTTTGAGGTTTCATCAATAAGACTTAAGGCAATTGCTCCGCTTCCTGTGCCTATCTCAAGTATTTTTATATGTTTTTTCTTTAAAGAAAGTTCTTTTATTTTTTCAGATGCTTCGTCAATCAGAAGTTCGGTTTCGGGGCGAGGTATTAAAACTCTTTCATCCACAAATATCTTTAATTTCCTGAAATATGCTTCACTGGTCAGGTATTGAATCGGAACATTATCAAGTCTTTTTGAAATTAACTCCCTGTACTTTTTAAGCTGATTTTCTTCAGGTACCATATCGTAATGAAGATATAGCTCCATTCTTGAAAAATCAAGAATATATGAAAGAAGAAGTTCTGCGGAAAGCCTGGGATTATTAATATTTTTCTTTTTAAAAAAATCTATCGTCCATGAAATCAGTTTGTTTATTGTCCAGATTTGCTTCTGCAATTCTAAACAGTCCCTATCTGTTCAAGTTTCTTTTCTTCATCTTCAAGCTTCAGAGCATCTATTAACTCGTCCATTTCCCCTTCAAGTATTGAACCGAGCTGATGAGTTGTATAATTTATTCTGTGGTCGGTAATTCGGTTCTGAGGGAAATTATACGTTCTTATTCTTTCACTTCTGTCGCCTGTTCCTATCTGGGAGCGCCTCATCCGGGTTTCCTGATCAAACTGTTTCTGCTGTTCTATTTCAAGTAGTTTTGCCCTGAGTATTTTCAGCGCTCTCTCTTTGTTCTGAAGCTGGGATTTTTCATCCTGGCAGGATATCACTATTCCAGTAGGAATATGCGTTATCCTTACAGCTGAATCAGTTGTATTAACAGACTGCCCTCCCGGGCCGCTTGATCTGAAAACATCTATCCTTATCTGATTCGGATCTATCTCTATGTCTACATCTTCAGCTTCAGGAAGAACAGCTACGGTTACAGTCGAGGTATGTATTCTTCCGCTTGATTCTGTAACAGGTATTCTCTGTACCCTGTGAACACCCGACTCATATTTCATATAGCCGAATGCTCCTTTGCCGTTTATTTCAAAGATTATTTCCTTAAATCCTCCTATACCCTGCGGATTTGAGCTGAGGACTTTATGCTGCCATTTTCTGTTTTCTGCATATCTTGTATACATTCTGTAGAGGTCGCCTGCAAAAAGTGCTGCTTCATCTCCTCCGGCACCGCCTCTTATCTCAATTATTATATTTTTATTGTCATTAGGGTCTTTTGGGGTTAAGAATCTCTTAATCTGATTTTCCAGTTTCTCTCTTGCCTCTATGCCGGCTGCAAGTTCTTCCCTGAGGAATTCCTTCATTTCTTCATCTTTTTCATTTTTAATAAGCTCTCTTGCATCCTCTATGGCATTAATCTGTGTTCTGTATTTTTTTGCAAGATCAATTATTTCTTCAAGATCAGATATTTTTTTACCGCATTCCTTTATTGTCTCAATATCATTGCATTTTCCGGCTTCTGCCATTTTCTGCATTATTTCGGAATAGGCCTTTTCATAAACTTCGATTTTTTCAAGTAATTCGAATTCAGCCATGATCAGGACTCCGTATCACATTTGGAATTTTTCAATCCGGACTCTGCTTCCAGAACTTTTTTAAAAGAAGCAACCGCCACTTCAATCTGTCTGTCATCCGGTTCCCTTGTTGTAAATTTCTGAAGAAGAAGGCCGGGATAAAAAAATATTCTTACAAATTTATTATCTGAATATCTGCCGGCAATCTTTATAAATTCATAAGATATGCCTGCTATTACCGGTATGAGCAGTACTCTTGAAATTATCCTAAGATAAACAGGAGGTTTTCCGAGAATAGCAAATACAAAAACAGCTACAAACATTACAATTAGAAGAAAATTGGTTCCGCATCTCATATGCATTGTTGTGTATTTATTAATTTTTTCCGGTATCAGTTCTTCATTATGTTCAAAAGCTGCTATTGTCTTGTGCTCTGCTCCATGATACTGAAAAATTCTCCTTATGTCTTTTAAGAGCGATATTATCAGTATATATGTAATAAAAAAAACAATCCTTATTAGCCCTTCAACAAGGTTGAATAGAAAAGAGTTTTCAATTCTTGACTGGAAACTTCTGCCAATCACAGTCGGCAAGATAAAAAAAACTCCTACGGTAAAAAGAACCGCTATTATTACTGAAATCGTCATCTCTTTTTTTGAAAATTTGATTTCTTCCTCTGTTGATTCATTTATCGAATAATTAAGTGCTCTGAAACCTATTGCCATGCTTTCAACAAGTGAAACAACCCCTCTTATAAATGGCCAGCCCAGCCATCTGTGTTTTTTTGAAATAGGTTCAGCTTTATAAACATTTGTAGAAATAGTATTATCGGGTTTTCTTACAGCAATCGACCAGAAGTTTCTGCTTCTCATCATTACACCTTCCATGACAGCCTGTCCGCCGATATCGCAGATCCTTTTTTTGGAATCAGACATCAAAATCACTTGCCTTTTGAGGCTTGCCACAGGAATATTTTCCTTCAGGACAGGGCATTCTGAGGCAGTTCGGACCTGAATTCTCAAATACGGAAGGAGCGACTTTTTTTACTTCCTTAAGCATAACAGTTGCAAGTTCCCTGATTTCCGTCTGTGCCCTGTTACAGCATCTGACAGTAAAGAAATGCATCAACTCACGTGCATTCATGGTAACAATCATCTTTGTTTCACTTGCATTCGGAAGTATATAGCGTGCATCTTCTGCTTCAATGCCATCATTTATCATCTCCTCATAAAACTTATGCGTATCAGAGACTATATTATTGAATTTATCACTGAATTTCTTATTGTTTTTAATGGAATCAGGTATAACATATTCATAATTTTCAGTGAATCTGACATATCTCTGGGATTGCTGATTAAAAGACGCGATCCTGTGCCTTACAAGCTGATGGCTCAGAGCTCTCGAAATTCCTTCTATCCCAAAAGAAAAATATATATGTTCTGTCGTGCTGTGATGTCCGCTTTTTATAACAAATCTCACAAGCTTTCTTGCTGATTCGATATCCAGCTTTTCGTCAAGTTCTTCAACCCCTACCGGAGAATAACATAATCTTGCAGCGATAGCTACAAGCCTTTCAGGGTCTGGAGTATGTCTTATTAATTTTACTTTCATATAAATTCCCTGTAAAAATAAACCGGCATTTTAAAAAATTATCAATTTTTTACCTATATGGAAAATTTTATAGATTAATCTTAAAGAATATGGCATCAGAGATTAAAATAATTAAATTAAAAGCCTGTTTTAGTTAATATATTTTATAT
The DNA here is from genome assembly GCA_003486795.1 of Actinomycetota bacterium. The sequence continues at coordinate 3,222 of DNFX01000080.1, read as the reverse complement.
AAAAAAATGATAAAAATTACTTTGAGTTATTTGTTGTCTGTACTTTTTTCATCATCTTTTTAAATCTGTCCACTCTTCCGCCGCTATCTATAAGCTTTTGCTTTCCTGTATAAAAAGGATGGCATGCTGAACAGATATCAAGCTTTAGTTCTTTTTTTGTTGACCTTGTGGTCCATGTATTGCCGCATGAACATGTAACAACACAATCAAAATATTCCGGATGACCTTCTTGTTTCATTAAAAATCTACCTCTCTATTAAAAATATTTCTTATGAAAAATATTGAAATTTAAATCTGCAGTATAAAACTGCAACAAAATTATCAAGCAAAACATATTATCATAAAAATCCGGTAAATCAAAGTGTTCTTGAGTTAAACGGAGATTCTTCGCTCTTAAAAGTATTCTTTATTATATTCAGGAAATCTCTGTTTGTCTTTGTTTTCCTTATATAATCTATAAGCTGCTCGATAGCTATTTCAGGTTCCTTGTCATATAGTATTCTTCTGAGTCTCCAGACAAGATTAGCTTCATCTTCACTCATAAGCAATTCTTCTTTTCTTGTACCTGAACGTGTAATATCTATTGCAGGGAAAATTCTTTTATCAGCAAGTTTTCTGTCCAGATTGATTTCCATGTTTCCGGTTCCCTTGAATTCTTCAAATATAACTTCGTCCATTCTGCTTCCTGTATCTATCAGTGCAGTTGCAAGTATTGTAAGACTCCCGCCATTTTCAATATTCCTGGCAGCACCGAAAAATCTTTTCGGAGGGAATAAGGCAGTGGAATCAACTCCGCCTGAAAGAACTCTTCCGCTTGCCGGGGTTGAAAGGTTGTACGCCCTTGCAAGCCTGGTTATACTGTCAAGAAGTATAAGAACGTCTTTGCCCTGTTCAACCAGTCTTTTTGCTCTTTCCATAACCAGTTCGGAAACCTGTATATGATTTTCAGAAGGCATATCAAAAGTTGAACTTATCACATAGCCCTTGACTGATCTTTCCATATCTGTTACTTCTTCCGGTCTTTCATCTACAAGAAGTACCATTATTACTACTTCCGGATTATTGGTTGCTATACTGTTTGCAAGCTCTTTAAGAATAGTTGTCTTCCCAGCTTTGGGTGGAGAAACTATAAGTCCTCTCTGACCTTTTCCAATAGGAGCTACGAGGTCTATGACTCTCGGGGTTATGCCGCCATGAGCAGTTTCAAGTCTTAATCTCTGCATCGGATATAGAGGCGTTAATGCTTCAAAGGGAATTCTTCTTCTCATTGCTTCCGGATCTGAACCATCTACTTTTTCTATCCTTAAAAGTGCATTATATTTTTCATTTTCCTTTGGAGGTCTTACAACACCAAATACTTCATTTCCCTGCCTCAAATGGAATTTTCTGATCTGAGACTGTGAAACATATATATCATTTGCACCTGGAAGATACCCTGATGTCCTTAAAAATCCATACCCGTCTGTAAGTATATCCAGAATTCCCCTCATTCTTTCTTCATATACTTCTTTTTCAACAAATGGTTTTTTTGCTCTTTCAGGCTCAGCTTTCTCCTCAGCCACAGCTTCCTTTTCAGCTCCTTCTGTCTCAGCTTCTTCAAATTCTTCTTCAGCTTCTTCTGCATTTTCTACAGATTTTTCTTTTAATGAATCTTCCTGCTGATCTTTTACAGATATTATGGCACCTGTCTGACTTTCCGAAAATTCCAGACCGGTTTCTTCTCCCACAGGTTCCTGTATTGATACTGATTCTTTCTGCGCTGTTTCGTCAGATTTATTGCCAGCTGCAGAATCAGTGATTTCGATAATCTTATTGATTAAATCGGATTTTTTATATTTTGTTACGGAAGTAACACCAAAGTTCTTTGCTATTATCTGTAAATCGGCCAGAGTCTTGGATTCAAGAATCTGCCGGTTATCCGTATTATTTTCACTTTCCACGAAAAATTACCCCTTTCAGTCACATAAATTTCTTTTGTTTTTTTGGATTTATATAAAAAATTAAAATTATTGCTTCAAAGATTAAGATTAAGAATTAATTAAAATGGGAATGCTTCAAAAATGAAGAAATCACCCTGCAATATTAAAATTTCACTAAAAAATAGTACTTTTATGATATTAATTAGTAAATTTAAAAAAATCAAGTTATTTTATTTTTATTGTAACAGCCAGGTAGAAATGTCCTCTTTAATAACTTGCACAGGTACCCTTCTGCCTCCGGCTTTGCCTCTACAGGGATGGCAGGGCTTGAGAATAATATATTTTCAACGGATGATATTAAAATTTAAAAAGAACTGTCTGTAATGTTTCTGCAATATAATCTTCGTATGCAAATCAGCACATGCCAAATTTAGAAAATATTATTATTGTATATAATGCAATAATAATATACAATAATTTTTAAAATAGTATTTTTATTAAATAAAATATATATTTGTCATCAATACCGGTTTTATTGAAAATGAAATCAAAATTTAAAAATTTTACATTCTCTCTTAGTGAAGAAACAGTCAGTGAATTAAAAAATCTTGCATCTGATAAAAAAGGAGTTTCTCTTAATTATGTTGTAAGAGAAGCTCTTACACAATATATCTCCGGTGTAAAAAAGAATAAATATGAAGAGGAGTTAAAACTTGCTGCAAAGGATCCTGATTTCATAAAAGATTATGAAGAAGTAGCCAGGGATTTCAGTTCTTCTGATAAAGAGACTTCAGATATGATGGAAAAATGGTAAAGGCTGATTAGAAAATGGGTTATAAATTCAGATGGAAAATATTCATGGCAAATCTCAGTCCGGTGCTTGACTCTGAACAGGCAGAAAGAAGACCTGTTCTGGTAATTACAAATGAATTAATAAATATGAATATTCCCCTGGTCTGCGTAATACCTTTTACTTCATATAAAAATAAAAGAAAAATTTATCCTACCGAATTATTTTTGAATAAAGATACTACTTCATTAAATAAAGATTCCATACTTCTTTTCCATCAGATAAGAACCATTTCAAAAGAGAGACTTGAAAATGAGTGCGGTTTTATAGACGATGAATCAGTAAGACAGGAAATAATCAGAAAAATTCAGTTTTATTTTGATATAGATGAGGAGTAATCAGTCAAACCTCTGGTCCGGCCTGTCTCTGCCAGCATAATCCGACCAGCCCTGAGAATTTCATCCTCCATGTTTCAGCATTTATTTCAGGAGTTGAAGATATCTGCAGCCTGAA
>DNFX01000163.1 GCA_003486795.1 Actinomycetota bacterium | reverse complement strand
GTAGTTAAAACCACTTCCCACTTCCTACTTCCCACTTACTGCCTCTGCTATCAAATCGCCGACTTCACTGGTTGAAAGTCCCATTTTTCCTGCCGACATAGATTTTATTTTTCCTGATGCCAGGACGGCCGTTACTGCGTCGTCAATTGTCTTTGCCATTTTTACCTCGCCGAGAGTTTCCATCATCATGGCTCCGGCATTTATGGCTGCAAGCGGGTTAATCACATTTTTGCCTGTATATTTAGGTGCAGAACCTCCGATAGGTTCAAACATTGAAACGCCTTCCGGATTTATGTTTCCGCCGGCGGCTATGCCCATTCCGCCCTGTATCATCGCGCCAAGGTCGGTTATGATGTCTCCGAACAGGTTCTCCGTTACGATAACATCAAAGAATTCGGGGTTCTTCACAAACCACATCGTCGTTGCGTCAACATGCGCATAATCCTGCTTTATATCCTTATAATACTTATCACCCATTTCCTTGTGCGCCCTAACCCATAAATCTCCGCAATGCGTTAAGACATTGCATTTATGGACCAGCGTCAGCATTTTTTTCTTGCTGTTCCTTTTCTTTGTCAGTTCGTAAGCGTACTTTATGCATCGGTCCACAATCGGTCTTGTGTAAACCATGACCTGCGTCGCAACCTCGTTTGGCGTGCCTTTCTGCGCGGCGCCGCCGATTCCCGTGTAAATTCCGCCCGTATTTTCCCTGACAACCACGAAATCTATCTGTTCGGGCCCTTTATCTTTTAACGGCGTTTCAACATTCGGATAAAGTTTTACGGGTCTTAAGTTTATGTACTGGTCCAGTGCGAATCGCAAACGTAGAAGTATTCCAAGTTCAAGTATGCCGGGTTTTACTTCCGGATGACCTATTGCACCTAAATATATTGCATCCTGTTTTTTTAGTTCTTCAATGCCCGATTCCGGCAGCAGTTCCCCCGTTTTCATATATCTTTCCCCGCCAAAATCATATTTCGTCAGGTTCAGTTTTACGTCATACTTTGATGCAGCGGCGTTCAATACTTTTAAACCTTCTGCAATAACTTCAGGTCCGGTGCCGTCACCGCCCATAACAGCAATATTGTAACTTTTTGACATTTACCCCCCCCTTTTTTTTATCCCGGGAATTCGGGATGTTTTTTATGTAATTAATAAGTCCGTCTGAATTAATAATTTTAAGAAGGAAATCCGGGAACGGTTTTGAAGAATACGATTGATGCCGGGTTAAGTTTTTAATCTTTCCTTCTTTGAGAGATATTTCCAGAACATCACCCGTTTTTATTTTCTGAGCCGCTTCTTTTGATTCCAGAATAGGAAGCCCTATGTTGATGGCATTTCTGAAAAAAATTCTTGCATAGGATTTGGCAATAATAAGTTTTACTCCGCTTGCTTTTATTGCAAGAGGTGCATGCTCTCTTGAAGAACCACATCCGAAATTTTCAGCAGCTATTACTATTCTGCTGTCATTTACCTTTCTGGAAAAATCTTTGTCAAGGTCTTCAAAACAATGTACTGCAAGCTCTTTTTCATCAATAGTGTTCAAATATCTTGCAGGGATTATTACATCGGTATCTACATTGCTTCCATATTTTATTGCTTTATCTTTTATTATCAAAATTCCTCCTTGAAATATTGAAATTATCTTAAAAACTACTCAGGGATACTTATTCTTCCTGTAATTGCTGATGCTGCAGCAACAGCCGGACCTGCAAGGTAAACCTCACTTTCAGGATGACCCATCCTTCCAACAAAATTCCTGTTGGTAGTTGATACAGCTCTTTCTCCTTCTGCAAGAACGCCCATATGCCCGCCAAGGCAGGGACCACATGTCGGTGTGCTTACTACACAGCCAGCTTTTATAAAATTCTCAATATATCCTGCTTTCAAAGCATCCAGGTATATTTTCTGAGTAGCAGGAATAATAATAGTTCTTACATCCGGATTTACTTTTTTACCTTTCAGAATATCATTTGCTATTCTCAGATCTTCGATTCTCCCATTTGTACAGGAACCGATTACAACCTGGTCTATTTTTATTTTATTAAGATCTCTGGCTTTCTTTACATTTGAAGGCAGGTGCGGAGCAGCAACAAGTAGATCTATATCTTCTGATGAAATATTCATTATTCCATCATATTCCGAATTCTTGTCACTAAAGAAAATATGGTAATCATTTTCTTCTTTTCCTATGCTTTTTAAAAATTCTTTTGTTTTTTTATCAACACTAAAAAAACCGAATTTTGCGCCAGCTTCAATTGCCATATTTGCAATAGTAAATCTTTCATCCATTGATAGTGATTCAATAGTATCTCCGGCAAATTCCATTGATTTATATAAAGCACCGTCTACACCTATTTTTCCTATTATATAAAGAATGATATCTTTTCCTGTTACCCATGGTTTAAGGTTACCGTTTAAGTTAAACTTTATAGTTTGTGGTACCATGAACCATGTTTGTCCTGTTGCCATTGCCATACCTATATCGGTACTACCCATACCTGTCGACAGAGCACCCAGTGCACCATAGGTGCATGTATGTGAATCAGCACCGATTATCAAATCTCCCGGAAGCGCAAGACCTTTTTCAGGTATAAGTGCATGCTCTATTCCCATGCATCCTATTTCAAAATAATTTTTTATTTTATATTCTTTGGCGAATTCCCGTATTTTTTTTGCCTGCTGGGCTGATTTTATATCTTTATTGGGAGTAAAATGGTCAGGGACTATGGCAATTTTATTAACATCAAATACAGATTTTGCACCAGTTTTTTTAAATTCTTCGATTGCAAGAGGCATTGTTATATCATTACCAAGCACAAGGTCAACATTGGCATTAATTATCTCACCTGTTTCCACATATTTTTTACCACAATGTTTTGCAAGTATTTTCTGCGCAGCAGTCTGTGCTTTTTCAATTTTGTTCATTTGGCTTTCTCCAGTTTTCTAAAATCAATATACAATATTTTAATTTTCTTCTTCTGACTGTTTTATTATCCGAGAAATATATATTCTGCTGAATAATTCAGAAGTATTTATCATTATTCAATATCCTGTTTTTCAATTATTCTCTTCATTGCATCTACATAAGCTTTGATACTGGCTTCAATAATATCAGTACTTATCCCCCTGCCCATTACTTCTATACCATTTGCACTGGCAATAATCTTTACTGAGCCAATTGCATCCTTTCCTTCAGTTACAGCTTCAATAACGTATTCAACAAGTTTTGCCTTTATGTTGGTAATCTGATCTATTGCTTTAAATGATGCGTCAACAGGACCGTCTCCGTTATATGAAGATTCAAACAATTTGCCATTAATCTCTATTCCTACTGTTGAAGTAGATTTGATATTCGTGCCACTAAGAATATTATAATAATTAAGCTTAAAATATTCCGATGTCTCTCTAATCTCATTTTGTACTATAGCTTTAAGATCTTTGTCGCTTATTTCACCTTTTTTCTCTGCAAGTAATTTAAATCTTTCAAAAGATTTTTCTATTTCAGATTCGCTTAGCATAAAACCAAGATCTTCAAGCCTTTTTACAAATGCATGCCTGCCGGAATGCTTTCCAAGTATCAGTTTGGATGCAGATAATCCGATATCCTCCGGTTTAAGTATCTCATAGGTAGACCTGTCCTTAAGCATACCGTCCTGATGTATCCCGGCTTCATGCGCAAATGCATTTTTACCAATAATGGCTTTATTGGGTGCTATCAGATATCCTGTAAGTGAAGCAACCAGACTCGAGGTTTTTGCAATTTCTTTAATGTTTATATCTGTATAAACATTAAGATCCTGTTTTCTGGTATCTATAATTAACACTACCTCTTCTATTGCAGCATTTCCCGCTCTTTCACCTATACCGTTTACTGAACATTCTATCTGTCTTGCACCATAATTAAGAGCCAGTATGGAATTGGCAACCGCAAGACCGAGATCATTGTGACAGTGAACGCTGATGATCACATTTTCAATCCCTTTTACATTATTCATAAGATAAGAAATCAGTTCTGAATACTCAAGAGGAAGAGCATACCCTACAGTATCAGGAACATTTAAAACTGTCGCACCGTTTTTTATGGCAATCTCATACATCCTTGCCAGATATTCTTTATCGCTTCTTGTTGCGTCCATAGCTGAAAATTCTATCTGGTCTGTATATTTCTTACATCTTTTAACAGATTCTGCCGCTATTTCAAGCACTTCTTCCCTTGATTTGTTTAACTGATATTTCAAATGAATATCAGAAGAAGAAATAAAA
>DNFX01000078.1 GCA_003486795.1 Actinomycetota bacterium | reverse complement strand
CCGCTGTGGTCGATATGGGCATGGGTCAGAAAGAGCGTGTCGATCTGGGACGGGTTGAAGTCCCAGTCCCTCCAGTTGCGAAGCTCCATCTGCTTGCCGCCCTGGAAGAGGCCGCAGTCCACCAGGATCTTTCGGCCGCTCACGGTTTCCACGAGAAAACACGATCCGGTTACACTCCCTGCCGCCCCGAGGCATGTGACCTTAATCATAGGCTCGCTCCTCTCTGCTGAGCAATCATATCCGCAATCTTCCGTTGCAGAAGCGATTATTTATTTAGCGGTTATCTATTTATAGTGTATTATCGAAATGCTACCAGTTATCCTTGAATAAGGCAACCGCCTTTCAGGTGATATCGCACCTCGGCATGAAAATCCGGCGGGGAAGGCCCTCGATTTACTTGACAGACACCCCTGTTGATATTACATCCCTAAAGTCGTGCCCGAGTGGCGGAATTGGTAGACGCAACGGACTTAAAATCCGTTGAGGCTTGTCCTCGTGTCGGTTCGATTCCGACCTCGGGCACCACAGGGACGTATAATTTGGTCCCGCTTCGGCTCAGCTCTTCACCAAATAACGTGGTTCTACAGGGTCTATAAGTTCTACACCAATTAATGGAGCATTAGTTCTAATAACATAGTACTATTACTCTTAATCTTTAGTTTTCAAAGCTCAGGCTCTTCATCAAGTAACATAGCAATAGGTTCTGATAACGTAATGCTCTGAAATTAACAGAATACATTCGGGGAATTTAACCATAAATGTTTTTAATATAATTAATTTTTTTAAAATCTGATTNNCAAAGGTCATAATCTGGACTGTCACAAGCTCTCAAAGTCAATTTTATTTGCCTTGATCAGAGAAATACAAATATCTGAAATATTTTTGTCATATAGTTTTCCCCTTTTTTCTCTTAATTCATTAACAGCTGCTTCAACTCCAAGGGAAGGCCTGTAAGGTCTGTTGGAAGTAATAGCCTCCAGAATATCAGCAACAGCAAGGATCTTTGCTTCCATGAGTATATCATTTTCCTTCAAACCATTTGGGTAACCTGAACCATCAAGTCTTTCATGGTGCTGTATGATAACTTCTTTAATAGGCCAGGGGAAATCAATATGTTTTATAATATTGAAACTCTGCTCAGGGTGTGTCCTGACCATCTGCATTTCAATTTCCGATAATTTTCCGGGTTTGCTTAATATGGAAGCGGGCAGATATATTTTTCCGATGTCATGAAGAATAGAAGCATAATATATAAGATCAATTTTATCCTCTGGTAGATCCATTTCCTCTGCAATTATTCTGGCAATCTTTGCCACTCTGAGCTGATGATTGGATGTATACGGATCCCTTATTTCCAGAATGGCAGCCATGGCTTTTATAGTCTGGTTAAACAGGCTTGTTATTTTCTCAATCTGTTTGTGTAACCTGGTAACATCCATCACGGTTGATATCATGAGATCCTGGTCATATATCGGGATATTTAAGGCATTTACATAAGCTGTATCACCTTTTTTTCTCGTGATTCTGATATCATCCCATTTCATTTTTTTCTCATCACCGCTGGCAATATCATCCATGATTATTTTTTTTATTGTATTTCTGTAATCCTCATCCGGATAGGCTTTTTCAAAAAAAGTATTTATATCTTTCATATCTTTTCCCGGCCAGCCATAAATTTCTTCAAACTTTTTATTAACATATAATCTCTCGCCAGTGCTTATTTTATTTGTTGCAATCCCGATAGGTAATTTTTTCAGGATTTCAGTAAGAAGAAAATTTGCATTCTTTAATTTTTCATTATTGATATTGAGTTTTTCAGCCGTATTTTTTTCATTGCTAATATCGTATACATAGCCCAGAAGCATATGTTTTCTGTTTTCAAGCACTCCTATCGACTGCCCTGTCTCATGTACCCATTTGATCCTGCCTTTTTTTGTTATAATCCTGTAATCAAATTCATATTTTTTATGATTTGTTATAGCATAATTTATTGAATCTCTTATAAACTGTCTGTCTTCAGGATAAGTTATATTTTCGTAATCAGTTTTATTTTGGAATGCAAGTTCTTTTGTGGAATACCCTGTCAGCTTTCTGCAACCCCGGCTTACATAAAGAAAAGTCCATTTCAGGTCATCCAGCCCCAGATAAACCATTCCAAGAAGATCATCAATCAAAAAAGAACTAAAACCCCTGCAGTTATCTATGTAGGATTTTACTTTGGCAATTTTCTTTTCCAGAGTTGTGGCACTCTCAATAAAATCGTATAATTCCTGAAACCTGTTAATATCTTTCAATCAGCACCTCTCTTAGGATGCATATTAGTTGTCAGAATACGTAATCCAAAAATTATAATATTTTTAATAATAAAATACTAATACCTAATTAAGCAGACGACTGTTTAAAATGCTCAGTAACAATAAAAATGCTCATTCTGGCTACAAAAATCTGATTTTTGGAAATAAAAAAGAGCGGTTTTGGGAAAAACCGCTCGGAGGGGAAATGAATCTTTATTATTCTATCAAATATCAGACATTTTTCAATATTATTTTTTCAATATTATTTTTTTATTATTTCAGCATATATTATAAATAGTTAACCAGTTTCAAGAATTTTTCTACGGAATCAGTATCCGGCATCCAGTTTTTTTATTTATTTTTTCTTCAGACATTCAGATTTTTAAGCAAAACAGGAACATGTTTTTCCCACCCGAGAGCCTGTATGTGAACTCCGTGAGACATCGGTTTAATTTTTTCAATTAATTCCTGTGTAATTTCAAGCATTGCTGATACCTTGTCTTGTGAGTTTTCCATCTTATTTATTATATCTGCCGGAACGTTTATTCCTGGTACGAATTTATTCATATAACGTGCCATTTTTTCAGATTTAAGAAGTATTATTCCGGCAATGACCGGAGTTATAATATCCAATTTATCAATTCTTTCCATAAAATTTTCAAATGTATCAGCATCAAAAATAGCCTGAGTCTGGAAAAACTGCGCACCTGCATCTATTTTTTTCTGCATTTTTAAAAGCTGCAGCTGAAGCGAAACTTCAGTATCGGCTCCGGGGTTTACAACAGCACCCTTGAAAAAAACAGGATTTCCTTTTAATTCTTTATCTGCAAGATCTTTTCCACTTTCAAGTTTCTTCATGGTCCAGAGAAGGCTTACAGAATCAAGGTCATAGACCGGCTTTGACTGGGGGTGATCGCCCACTGTAGTATGATCTCCGGTAAGAGCCAGAACATTTTTTATACCCATAACATAGGCACTAAGAAGATCAGATTGCAGCGCAAGCCTGTTTCTGTCCCTGCAGGTCATCTGAAAAATAGGCTCTATTCCATAGTCCAGAAGGAGATGGCAGGTGGCAAGAGAACCCAGTCTCATCACAGAACTCTGAAGATCTGTGACATTTACTGCATCAACAATACCTTTAAGAATTTCTGCTGTTTCCCTGATCTCGGTAATGTCTATCCCTTTGGGTGGCCCTATTTCACAGGTTATTGCAAACTCATTGTTTTCAAGTTTTTTCTGAAGAGTTGTTTTTTTTATACTATCAAAAGACTCATCTTTTACTGATGACAAATTTTCCATTTAACCTCCAAATATTATGAAGCAAATGCATTAAACTTAAATTGAATTTAATAATTATAATATTGTTTCTATAATAATAATAGGACAATTCAGGTTTGTAAAAACTATTTTGCCTGTAATCGTTATAAAAATACAAATATATATTACTGTTGCAGGCAAAGCATATCAGGCAGATATAAATCAACAAGAGGTTTTCGGAGATGGTTTCAGATAAATGTTTTGAAGTAATGGACTATACTTCAGATGTAAAAATAAAAGCTTACGGCAGGACAATGGAAGAATTATTTGAGAATTCAGCAAAAGGAATGTTTTCTCTTATCAGTGAAAAACCGGAATCCGATTTGACGATTGTGCAGAAAATATCAATAGTATCCGGTTACGAAAATTCTTATGAAGAACTCCTTGTTTCCTGGCTTGAAAAACTCTTGTTTTATCATGAAACAAAAAAAATAATTTTCTTTGATTTTAAAATAATCTCACTTTCTTTAAATACAGAAGACAAAAATAATAACAGGGGTTCTTTGCTGCAGGCAGAAGCACGCGGCGGATATATCGATGCTGACAGGCATGAAATACTGATTCACATTAAAGGACCTACTTATCATGATTTAAAAATAATTCATGATATAAAAAAGAAAGTTTTTGAAGTAAATATAATTTTTGATGTTTAGGTGGTGCGGGAAATGGATGAAAAACAGGTAAAAAAAATAAATGATTATAAATTTGAGGTGATTCTGGACAGAAAAAAGGGCATGAATGTACCCGGTATAATATTTTCTAATGATACGCTTATAGAAACAGTACTGCAGGATGAAACCATAAATCAGGTTATTAATGTCGCTGCTCTTCCCGGAATAGTAAAAGCTTCCTTTGTAATGCCGGATATCCATTATGGTTACGGCTTTCCGATAGGTGGTGTTGCTGCCTTTGATATTGAACAAGATGGTATCATTTCTCCGGGCGGCGTGGGTTTTGATATCGCATGTGGGGTAAGGATACTTAAAACTGATTTTGAATATAATGATATAAAGAATAAAATGCAGCTGCTTATGGAAAATATATTCAGGAATGTCCCCAAAGGGGTAGGAACTAAAGGAAGATTAAAATTATCAGACAGGGAAATGAAGGATGTTTTCCTTAAAGGTGCAATGTGGCCGGTCCATAATAATTACGGATATGAGGAGCACCTTGCGCATATTGAAGAAAATGGTACTTTTCCTGAAGCTGACCCTTCATATGTGAGCAGAGATGCAATTGAGAGGGGAAGAGATCAGCTGGGCTCTCTTGGCTCCGGGAATCATTTTATAGAGATTCAGAAAGTATGTGAATTATTTGACAAAAAAGCAGCAGAAGCAATGGGAATTTTTGAAAATCAGGTTTTAATAATGATACACTCCGGCTCAAGAGGCCTCGGTCACCAGATATGCAGCGACTATCTTAAGATAATGCAGAATGCCTCAGGGAAATATAATATCAGTCTGAAAGACCGGCAGCTTGCATGTGCACCGTTCAGCTCACCGGAGGGGAATAGATATT
>DNFX01000113.1:5107-5757 GCA_003486795.1 Actinomycetota bacterium | reverse complement strand
TTCAGCTATATGATTTATGACGGCAGCTCTTCTCTGACATGCAGGATGTATAAAAATTTTCATGAAGTCTGGAAAGGATATTCAAGATTCATGTTTTCTGCTTTTGACTATAATTTTATTACCATGACAATAGTGCTTATTCTGGTAACCATATTTCTTTTTATGCCTTTTGTCTTCCTCCCTCTTGGAGTTTTTGTTTATGACTGGTCTCCGGTTATTATGACCTTTATTATTTTACAGGTATCTATTATAAGCATAATAAGAATATGTATCTCACTCAGATTCAAAGAAAATCCTTTAAATGTCCTGATACATCCTTTAGCAATGATTTTTATTGTGCTGGTATCCATAAATTCATTTATCCAGAGCAAACTTGGAAGCGGTATTTCATGGAAAGGAAGAACATATCAGGCACAGAGCCATTGTAATGATCTTAATGTCTTTGAAGAAGATATTGAAGAGTTTAAGATTAAAAATCATTAAATGAAATTCTATCTTATTTTTGGTGTAAAAAGATCCTTTACTTGGATTTTCCTGTCTATTTTAAAATTTTCTATAAAACTCTTTGAGTAATTAATATATTTCGGAAGTATTATAATAATTAAAAACAGACCCATGAATATATAGAAAATATTCCCCGTGATAATCAG
>DNFX01000113.1:0-4945 GCA_003486795.1 Actinomycetota bacterium | reverse complement strand
CTACAGCAAGACAGCCTGCTATTGCTGAAATAATCAAAGATTCTGTATAATACAAGGCCAGAAAATATGGTATTGCACCTTTTGAAACGTCAAGTATTATGCCGAGGATGCCCCACCATTTGGAAACATTAAATACCAGATTCCAGCCACCCGGATTTTTGTCTCCTATTTTTTTCAGATCCTTTTTTTTGACAAGTTTTGCTATTATAAAGCAAAAAGGTATTGAACCAAGCAGAAAACTCAGAATAAAAATTATAATTTCCCTTAAATATGAAGTCTCTAACATTTTTCCTCTTATCTTTTATCTGATTTTAATAAAGAAACTATTTTTTTTAAACTGCATATAGCTATTAAAATTCATTTAAAGAATATTTTATAGAAAAAATGATTATCAGGAAATAAAAAAATTAGTGCTATTATATTACAGAATAGCACTAATTATAAAATACAAAAAAATTAATTTGTTCTTTTTATCTAATAAATCAAACTAAATTATTAATTAAAAGAATTTGTTCTTAATTTTTTGATTTGATTTTAAAAACTTTTGTTCCGCACTTTGAACATGTACCAGTTATTGCTGGTCTTCCATTTTTCATTGTAACTTCTTTTGCATCCTTAATTTCAGTTTTTGCTTTACACTTCACGCAATAAGCATCCACAGTTGCACCTCCGTTTTAATTATAATTATAAATTAACAATGATAGCAGAATCGAATGACAACAATTTGTATTTAAACACGAAAAATAAATTAAAAAAATATACTTATGCTTAAATTCATATTTCATTATAATAAAGAAATGAGCATGATAATACAAGGTTTTTTTAAAAAATAATTTTTAATCTGGACAGTAATTAAATATTATAAAAATATAAAATAAGTATAATAATATAGATATTTATAAAAGGTTTTCGGAATGTTTAATAACAATATTAATGAACTATTAAAAAATGAACCGCCTTACAGATACAGACAGATATTTAAAGAGGTTTACTCCAGACTTATCGACAACTGGGACAAAGCAACCAGTCTGCCTCTTGAATTAAGGAAAAAACTCAATGAAAATTTTAATCTGGAAGTAAAAGGAAGAATAATCAATTCAGGTCGCTCTGACTGCCTTAAAGCTGTTATTGAATTCGATGGCAATGTATTTGTTGAATCTGTGCTTTTAATGCATAAAAATGGTAGAAATACCGTGTGCGTATCTTCTCAGGCAGGTTGTGTAATGGATTGCCTGTTTTGCAGTACTGCTGCTACCGGTTTTCTCAGAAATCTGTATTCAGATGAGATACTTTCGCAATTATTGTTCTTTTTAAGAATATTAAATAAAGAAAATAAAAGAATCACCAATGTTGTATTTATGGGTATGGGGGAGCCGCTGATAAATTATGATAATATGCTGGAAGCAGTGAAAATTTTGAATAATGAAAACTTTTTTAATATAGGCCAGAGAAAAATTTCAGTTTCTACCTCCGGTATACCCGGGAAAATAAGAAGGCTTGCTGATGAAGGCTTCCAGTTAAATCTGGCTATTTCCATTAATGCACCCAATGATAAAATAAGACAATCTATAATGCCGGGTGCTTCAAAATATCCGCTAAAGGATATTCTTGATTCTGCAATATACTATTTTGAGAAAACAGGAAGAAGAATAATGTTTGAATATGTTCTTTTAAAGGGAATCAATGATAAGGAAGAACATGCTGTGGAGCTTGCAGAAAAAATAAAAGATATCGAAAGTTTTGTAAACATAATACCATTTAACGGAAAAGGAATATACACAAAACCATCATTTAAAGCTATTAATGCATTTAAAAACACTTTGATTATGAGAAAAATTAATGTTACCCAGAGATATGAATTTGGATCGGACATTAAAGCAGCCTGCGGGCAGCTGGTATTTAAGTCTCAGTAACTTGTGAATTAATAAGACCAAAAGCTGTTTCATAATCTTGTTCTTTAACAAAAAGTCTAACTCCCCAGTATAATTGTGCTGAAGGATACATTTCCCCGGCATCATCAGACATTATAATGCTTTTTATCCCGTTTGCTTCCAGGAAACTTTTTATTAATTCTGCTTCAACTCTGGAGTTAAAAGTTTTAATTAATTTTAAACTATCTGCCATAATTAATTATTATTTTTTGGTAGTTTGGGTATTAACCAGCCTAAAAAAGCATCAACCGATCTTGACTGAAGCAAAGCTTTGCCTGGTCCTTTCAGCTCTACTACCAATCCTTCACCACTTAAAAATGTTGATTTCAAACCGCCGATTTTTTTTATCTGAAAACCAAGTTTTTCTTCAAAAGCTACAAAATGTCCGGTGTCAACAATATATTTTTCATTAATGCCCAGTACGATTTCATGAATTGCACCATAACTTGATAAAATTATCTTTCCCTGTCCTGTTGCTTTCAGAAGTATAAGACCTTCAGATGCAAAAAAAGATTTTGCTCCACCCCATTTGGTATCAATATTTACTCCAGATGAAGAAGCGCAGTATGAACCTGACTGAATCAGCATAGTTTCACTGGCAATATCCATAACGAACATGTCACCAGGTAATGCCGGAGCAATATTTATTTCACCGCCTTCTGAAGGTGCTGTAAATGTGTTCATAAAAAAAGATTCTCCTCCAAGAAATGATCTCCCGAGAGCTTTAAGAAAACCACCTGCAGTTCTGGTCTCTATATTGACACCAAAGCTCATACTTACCATCGAACCTGATTCTACCTGGATATCTTCACCCGGACCAAGTTTTACATTTGCCATACTATATGAGGGAGCATACATTATCTTTACTTCCATAGATCCTCCTTATGATTGTAATATTTATTTACTGTAAACAAGATTATAAATTTTATTTGTTAAACTTTAAACAATTTTAAGTTTTTTCAGAAAATATAAGGTATAACAGCTTTTCTTTTTTCGGGATAATCAGGGAACTGTTTTTTATACCATTTATGATTTTTATATGCTCTTGGCAAAAGATTTGCTATGGTAAAAACTGCAAAAGCAAGACCGGGTAAAGACCATGTAAGTATTGCCCATCCTATCCATTCCATCATCTCACCAAGATAATTTGGGCTTGATATTAATCTGAACAGACCCTTATCAGGTATCCTGTATCCCTGCTCTCCCGGTTTTCTGAGTCCGAGAAGAATATAATCTGACTGTATGTTAATTATCATGCCAATGAAAAACAAAAAAACACCGGCAACAAATTTGACACTTATCAGCCATGAAAGTGAATACTCTTCAGAAAAATAAAACAAATATCTGCCATTTAAATAACTGTTTATAAAATTAAATATAAGGGCAAAAATCAATATCAGAAAAGGGAATTTTTTATTTCTGCTACTCATTCTGCAGGGATAGATAACAGATCTGTGAAAATAATGTATCGACCATATAACAAGAAATATCAAAGCAACAGGACTGGTTTTCTTGTTACCGCCAAGAAAAAGAAAGATCATTGTTGCAAAAGAAGGGAATTCCATCAAGATCCAGCCTATCTTGGATTTCAATGTTATTCCCCAGCCTTTTCTGAAAAATTTTCCATATGGTGCACTAATAAAAAAAAGTCCTATAAATATGAAAAGTGATGCAGAAAAAACGGTTATCAGAAGTATATTAAATATAAGATTTTCACTCATTTATTCTGTAATTATAAAAAAGTTTTTATTAAAAACCATCTTTAATTAACCGGGTAATTGTAACATTATAGCAATATTTGATAAAAAAAATAAAAGACTATAGAAAATAATTTAAAATAATTCAAAATTGCAATATATTATTAACTTGTTTGCCTTATTAAATACTAAAAATATTAAATATTTTAAATGGAATTATAAAAATAATACAGATTATTATAGCTATAAGTCTAGCGATGGATTGTATGGCTGTTGCACTTGCAGCTTTTGCTTTTATTTTCTCGTTTACTGGATTTTACCTGGGCAATAAAGCAGGAAGTTTTTTTAAGGGCAAAATAGAAATAGTCGGTGGAGTTATTCTGATGTTGATAGGACTAAAAATTCTGATTGAACACTTATTTAATTTTGATTTTTATTTCTTTTAAAAACTTTTTTATACAAACCGAATGAAGACACTACTTCTCTTAAAAAAAGCGTTATGGCTATAGAGGTTATTATTGCAAAATTAAGATTTAAAAACATCAAGAGATAAAAAGAAAGAGAACCCCAGAAAGCTGAAGAAACATAATTAGATCCTTTTTTTAGAGACAAAGGCATATCACCCATAATAGAATCTCTTATCACACCGCCACCAAAACCGGTAAGCATTCCCATAAGAATACATGCAAGAAATGACATAAGCGTAAAGCCATCTGATTCAAAAAGAGAATTATACGTTACAGATACACCTATTATGGTGAAAGCGGATAACCCGACAGAATCTACAAATCTGAAAAATGAATACCATTTTCTAAAAAAGGTTGGAATAAAATAAGTTAAAATTCCTGCTAGAGTTGCTACAATCAGATAATTGGGATCTATAAGATAAAAAAGAGGAGTTCTGCCTATTATCAGATCCCTTACAGTCCCACCTCCGACAGAGGTAATCGTACCCAGAAAAATTGCACCAAAAAGATGAAGCTCGCGACCTTTGGCCTTAAGAGCACCTGTTATTGCAAACGCAAATGTTCCAAGTAAATCCAAAATATACATTTCTTATCCCTCTGTAATTCAAAAATTTGAAAATAATTTACAAATGGAAAATTTTTTTTTGAATATTCAGAATAAATAGTAAAAAAAATTTTTTCCAAGTAATTTTAATCATATCAGTCTTTAAAATATTTTGATAAAAAAATATCTGAAAAGTTTCAGAAATATAAAAAATAAAATATTAATAATCTGCTGAAAAGTTTTTTATATTTTTTCATAAAGAAAATATTTATAATTAAATGATGATGGCAAAAGAAAATTGTAATA
>DNFX01000043.1 GCA_003486795.1 Actinomycetota bacterium | reverse complement strand
CATATGCAATTTTTTTTGCTTCATTAAGATAATAGAATACTTTCTGCCTTACCAGTTCAGCAACTCCGGACAAATTGATTAACTTTAATATTCTGTCAGCATCATCTTCGGAGAAATCTTTTTTTTCAAGAAGGTTTTTTATTGAGGGGCTGATTTTATCATCTTTTAAAGCATATATTATAGGCAGAGTTATATTCCCCTGTCTTATATCGTTTCCAACAGGTTTGTCTATTTTATCAGCCGGTCTGTTTATATTTATGTCTATCAGATCGTCATTTATCTGGAAAGCCATTCCAAGAAAACCTCCGAACTTTCTCATATTCTCAATATCCTTCTCCTTTGAACCGGATAAAATTCCGCCCAGAACACAGCTTAACTTAAATAAAGAAGAAGTTTTTTCATTTATTTTTTCAAGGTACATTTTTTCTGACTGTCTAAGCAGGCTTTTTGTTTTCAGCTGATCAAATTCACCTATTACAAGACTTTGTGATGTATAAGACATTTCTTTATATATCTGATAATTGGAATAGCTGTTTAAAAGATAGAAAGCATAGGTGAAAAGATAATCCCCTGCATATCTTGCTGTATCTTTATCATATACATTATGGATTGTCTTTGTTCCTCTCCTTAAAAAAGAATTATCTATTATATCGTCATGAATAAGTGAGGCAGTATGCAGCATTTCAATTCCCGCTGCAGCAGGTAAAAGATAATCAATATTATAGCGGTTGTTCCTGGCGCATATTAAAAATAAAGCCGGTCTTATCCTCTTGCCTCCGGCAAGAAGAGTGCCGGCGAAAACTTTGCCGAGCAAATCATCAAGATCCCTGACAATGGATCTTATATACTCATCAAGAATGCCAAGGTCTTTTTTTAAAAAACGGGTTTTTTTAAAATTTTTAAACATAAAAAAATATAAATTGCAAAAATTAATTTGTTAATTACCTTCCAAAAAGAACAGTTTTTATTATTGAATACCATTTAAAATTCTTTTTGGTAAAAGGAAATTCCAGCTCTTTTTTGTCACAGACTGTTGAAAGACTGTATTTCATCGCCCTTTCTCTGAGATCCTTAATATTACTGGTTTCCTGCATATTGCTGTCCTCTGCCAGGATCTTATCTATTTCAGCCATTATATTTTTGGCACTCAAAATCCTTTCTTCATTTTCCAGCATTGATTCCCTGCTTATGCTTCCTGCCCTGCCTTTCAGGGAATTGAGTCCTATTGCACAGTCATAGGTAGCTTCTACCATATCGTCTTTTGTCATAAATCTGCTTTCATAATTAAGTATATATTTCCAGGAAGGTCTGGTTATGGCCTCAATATGCTCTGCCAGTGTTTTTGTGTTAATTATATAACCGAATTCATCAGGATTCTCAAACGCTCTGCTTCCAGGATCAATAAACGGAGCCATGGGAGAAATAAAAGGCATAAATCTTTTGTCCCAGCCGATTGATTCGTACAATTCTCTGCAAAAATCCACGATCTGCATTACTGATTCCTTTGTCTGAAATGGTAGTCCTGTCATAAAATAAAGATCATATCTTTTTACACCTTTATCAAGAGCATATTTTATCCCTGATATAAGCTGACTGTTGGTAAATTGCTTTCCCATCTTCTGCCTGATATTTTCATCATGGGAGTCCGGGGATATTTCAAAACAGAAATTATTGAAATTTTCAGCAACCCTGTCATAGAACCACTTATCCGGAGGTTCAAAGAATTCAAAAAATATCTGTATGTCTTTATTCAATCTTCCTGCATTTTCAAAAAATTCTTCCAGATAATCTCTTCCTCCCTGTGTAATATCTCCAAGTATGAAAACCGGGGCATCTATATATTTCTGGGTCAGAATTATTTCATCAATAAGTTTTCCGGGCTTCCTGAATGCAGGTTTTGTTCTCTTTCCAAAAAGCTCAAAAGCATTTTTTGAGCCACCACAACCGGAACAATTCTTATTGCATCCTCTGATAATGGGAATTGTCGTAACCGGATAATCCATCCATCCGCTGAAAGGAATTACAGATTTAAGACTTCCGTATCTCAGGACCTGCTTGAACATTATACGGTAATCAAAATCAATTTCATCAAGATCCGTCGATATGCAGGTAATCGGATTTTCATGGATCTCCTTTTTTTCTTTCCATACAAGATTAGGTATTTGTCTTAAAAGAGAAAGATAATCAGTATTATTTTTGATTGTATTCATAAGCCTGTATAAAGGTTCCTCTGCTGAATCTCCTCTTATAATAAAATCAACATGCGGGAAACTTATAAGCTCTTTATAAAAATATGAGGAAGAAAATCCTCCAAAAATAACCGGGATATCCGGATGATGCTTTTTAATAATCCTTGCTATTTCATTTGACCCCTGGCAGTGCGGAAGCCAGTGCAGGTCAATTCCGAAAGCTTTTGTTTTTATTCTTCTTATAAATTTCTCGACGTCAAAATTCCTGTCAGACATCATAAGGTAAGCCAGATTTATTATCCTTACGCTTATTCCCCTTTTTTCAAGATAATTTGCCATGGTCAGAAATCCTATGGGATACATTTCAAATATCGGTGAAGATGGTACAAGATCACTCATGGGACCATAAAAAATGCTCTTCTCCCGGAAATCATATACGCTGGGTGCGTGTATAAGCGTCAGATCTGCTTTTCTCATTATCCTTTCCCTGTTAATTCACTAATTAATATTTATTTCTTCTGATGGTGTCCAGATAAATCATCTAATTTCCTATTCCATTTTTAAAAATAATCCCATTAAATTTCTTTTAATCCATTCAGGCTCAAGTCTGTTTAATTTCTTTTCCAGACTTCTTCTTATTATGTCCGCCTTTTTATGAAAATCTTTTCCCGGATCATAGAAGTCTTTTGTGAAAACACCAGGGAAAGACTGCCTGATATAATCAGCCAGATCATTATATGTTTTTAGCAGAACCATTTCATCAATAATAACAAAAAAGTCTTTTGTTTTTTCCCCGGAAACATCAAAACTGGATATGCCTATTCCTGTGTAGAACATCTCTTTAAGCAATGAGTTTAGCATTTTTACCTCTGAAAAACCTCTGTCAAAAAACCAGTAAATATTTTTATTATCATTAAAAATAACTTTTATTTTCTGATGAATAATTATCCGCGAATGATGTACAGCCAGTATGGATTTTAATATATTGTCAAAGATGACAAAATCATCAAATTTGATAAGATAAGATATTGCCCTCGAATAGAAAATATCACCCAAAAGAAGCTCGATGGTATAATTTTTTTCAATGTTTTTTTCTGAGTCTTCCGTCTGGTCTGAAATCTTTCTTAATATTTTTTCCTGTGACGCATGTATTTTTAAACCAATTGCAAAAAGTTCTATACCTGCAATAAGATTAATTACTTTGTAGGTGTTAAAAAAAGCAGTGTTTTCTTTATCATCAAGATAGTTGTTAATATATTAGCTTTCACCCAGTCTGAAATCGTTTATCTCTTCCAGGTTAAAAAAAGCGAGAAAAGCATAACAGTAAAATAGCTCCGGACAGAAAAATTTTTTCAGATCATAATCATAGCAGCTGTTAAGATATTTTATTTCTGCATTTATTATTTTATTGATTTCAGAAATTATTAAATCTTGATTCTTCAAATTATTTGTTATTTTACATTCAGAATATTTTTATTGCTTTTTCAATCCATGCAAATAAAAAAGCCATTTTCAATCAGCAGTTTTTCAGCTCTTTCAAGCTCGGGAACGCTTAATACAACTCTCGTGCCGGCAATAATATAAATATAGTCTATATTTATTTTTGCATCTGAAAGAGTATCAAGAACATTCAGTAGTTCGCCTGGACGGTCTTCAACCCTTACACATATAGCATCAGCTATATGTGTTGTAAAACCGGCTTTCTTTAATGCTGCTCTTGCTTTTTCCACATCGGAAACCACTATCCTTAAAATACCATAATCTCTTGCTTCAGTAGTGGAAAAACCCTGAAGATTAATATTTTCTTTTTTTAAAATCCTTGTAACTTCTGCAAGTCTTCCGAGCTTGTTTTCCAAGAAAACAGTAAGTTGTTTTATTGGCATTTGATACCTCCTAAAAATTATTAATAAGACTTCTGCCTGCCATAAAAGCGTTCATATTAATCTCAAGAACTTTTGATGGTGCAATATCTTTAACTTGCATTTCCCAGCTATTCATACTTATGGGAAGAAAATCAGACAAGAACCCCAGCAGGGGAACTTTTGCCATTTTTGCGTGATATCTGTTATCCTGTTCGTTCTGGGAACTATGCATTCCAGGATCGTCAGCTGAGACTATTACAAGACCTCTGTTTACATCCGTATACGCAAGAGTCATGAAAGAATCAGAGGCAACATTAAGACCAACATGTTTCATCGCAACATCTTTTTCCAATATCAAATCCTCTGGCTGAAGCAAAAATTTTAATAAGTAATTTTAACAATTTTTAAAAAAAATAATAAACTTAATATATAGCAATATTGTTTTTAAAAGTCAAAGCATAGCCAGCTTTATTTAATTATATTTTTAAGTTAATATATTAGTCCATGGAAACTAGAATAAGAAAATCTCAAAGAAGAAGAAAATTAAGATATGATATCATAATAGTGATTTTCATTGTGCTTGCGGCAATGCAATTCTTGACACTTAAATATTTTTATAAAGAATTAAAAATTGAAATTCCGCAGAATCTTTTCAGGTCATTTATCAACTTCCCTTTATCTGAGAATATCCAGGGAAAAGAAACAGAAATTACCGATTTTAAAAGCCAGGAATCTTCCGATGCTGCCAGTACTGATTCTGATTCTGGTATTAACAATGCTCTTGCAACAACTGAAGAGTTCTCGGATATAAGTGAATCTACTTTGTCAAATGAATCAGGTGCTTTTGAATTAAGCGAAGAGCAGAAAAAAATAGTTTTAAGATTAATGAAGCTCCTTGAGGAAGATATTGAATATAAGTACCAGTTTTATGCAGAAACAGGATATCCGGATGATAAATACTGGATATCAACTGATGTAATTTCTGTTGTTTTAAATGATTGCGGTTATGATCTTATGGAACTAATATATAAAGATATGAGCGAGCATGTAGATGCATATCCAATGGATCTAAAAGGTAGTAAAACCCCCGATAAAAAATCAGATTTCAGGGTTGTATATTTTCAGCAAAAATTTTTCCAGCGTAATGCGCTGGAACTTCCAACTGATTTCGAACCTTCCGATCCAGCTAATATTCTCCAGTGGCAGCCAGGCGATATAGTATATTTTACTGTTGATGAAGAAAATCCTGGAAAAGATGTTGCAGGTATGATATCAAATCACAATAGCCCCGAAGGAATACCTCTTGTAATAATGATTACCAAGGAAACAGGAAAAATAACTGAAACCAATGCGCTGACCGAAATGAAAGCCAGTGGCCATTACAGATATCCCTACCCGGAACTAAACCAGTAAAATAAATATTTGACACATTTTAAAATTTATATATAATATAAATATGAAACGATTCATATTTATTAAATTGAAAATATCCAGGGGAGGTGAAGTAAATGGAAAAAGTTAAAAAAATAACATCTTTTATTTTTTTGAATTACTGGCTTGTTTTTGTAGTATTAGCAATTCTGGGAATCGCTGCACTTACAAAATAAGCAGTTAAAAACCAAAAAAAGACAAACGGGCGCTGGTAAATAATGAAATATAAAATTTACTGGTGCTTTTTTGTTTTACTTAACTTCTTATTCTGAATGGATTAAAATCTGTTTTGTAATCATAATAATCTGCATTTTCTTTTTTCTTTAGAAAATGTACTATTTTGTAAGTCGCAGGTGTCATTATAATTTCAAATCCTACCTTAAAAACATAATTGGAAATAATTATCGATAATAAAAGCCCAGATGGGTAAAGACCGGCAAAAGCTATCAGACAGAATAATGCAGTATCTATTGCCTGACCTGCTATTGTTGAAGTAATTGTTCTTGTCCAGAGCCATTTACCTTTTGTAAGTATTTTCATTTTTGCCATTATGACAGAATTGGAAAATTCACCAGCAAAATAGGCAATAAGAGACGCCATGACTATCCTTGGAGTCTGACCAAGGATTGAGATGTAGGAACTTTGCAGATTCCAACCCTCAGCAGGTTCTAATACGCCTATGAGCCACAGAATAAGCGACATAAGAAAAGCACTGAAAAATCCTGTCCATATTGCTCTTCTGGCTTTTCTGTATCCGTAAACTTCTGTAAGTATATCCCCGAATATGTACGAAAGAGGGAAAATAATAGTTCCCCCGTCAAAAGTAAATCTCCATAGCTGTATTATTTTCGTGGATGCAATGTTTGAAATAAGTAGTACGGCTACAAAAAGTCCGAGTATTATCTCAAAATATTTATATTGTCTTTCAGCCTTAATATCAGCCTCTTTTATTTCTTTGTTCATTGAAAATATCGTAAAATTTTAAATTTTGTAATAAAAAACAATTATATATATAATATTGAATTATCTGTCAATGAATATTTGTTTTATATAATTAAATTTACAATTTATTTTTTTTCTCTGGAGGGAAAAGATGTGCAGAAAAAATTCTGAAAAAAAGAAATTTGATTCAAAGATCATTGCCTATATTGCAGGCGGAGCTGTATTGGGCGGCATCACAGGTTATGTAATCAGCAAAGTCGGAATAAAAAAAGTAACAGCATTTTTAAAAGAAAAAGAAGTCATCCCCAAAAACATCAGCAAGCTTATAGATGACTTCGATTTCAAAACATTTACCTCAAAAAATATTGATGAGGACTTAAAGGATATAATGGATGAATAATCCCTCTGGGCTTCTTTAATCCGCTTCCTGGCGCTTGCTTCCGTCATCATTAACTGATGATTCTATTTTTGGGTGGGAACTACCTCTAGGGTATTTTCTGATTATGGTCGCATAGTAAATAATTGAGGATATTCCTGCTGCAAGAGGAATTACCAGGGTTACCAGAAGTATTATAAGCCATGTTGATTTGGGATTATCCTGCGGATTGGGAAACTCTTCATTTTTTCTTTGTGAAATATCTACAATTGCTATTACCCAGAACACAAACAATGCAATAAAAACTGCTGCAATAAAAACAATAAAGCACATATAAACACCCATAAATCCGAATAATACACTCGTTATTATCTGGCCCACATTAGCGGAAACAAGCATAATTTCTCCTATCATCAAATTTTTTAAAATAACTATTACAGAAAATAAAGCTGCAAGCTCCTTTTTTTACTGTTGCAGTGTTTTTGAAGAAAACCACAATCCATCTACAAGCATTTTGCCGTCTGACTCTTCAAAAACAAACTGGACAGTCACAGGTCCCTGGGTTTCCTTCGAAAATTTTGTTTCATAAAAAACACTTGTGTATCCCTTTTCTGTAAGTGATTTTATAAATGTCAGGCTTCCTTTTTCATACTGACCTATTTTTTCAATAATCGGTTTGCTGATTTTTTTAATAAACGCATCTTCTTCATTTGTATATTTCTGCTGTGTTTCAGGGTCTGTCATGGATTTAAGATTTTCTTTAAAATTTTCGCTAAGTACTGTAGAAACAAAATCATAGTCGCTTGCACTGACTGCAATCAGAAAATCATCAGCAATTGCTTTGCTGTAATCAGGTTCTGTGTCTCCTCTTTTTGCACATCCTGAACCAAAAATAGAGAAAATTAGCAATATTATCAAAATCAAAAAAGATATTGCCGTTTTTTTATTTTTCATTTAATCTCCAATCATTTACCAGAAAAAACTATTGTATTATGAAACTGTAATTAAAAAAATTAATTAATGATTCAATGTTATATAATATCAGGCATGTATTTTCTTTAAAAGCCATGCCATGTTTCTTCCCAGATTTATAAATGTTTCTACCCCTTCCTTATCATTTAAGATCTCACCTTTTTCTCTGCCTATTGCAATATTCCAGTAAGAGGAACAGGGAATTATACATCCGCTTATAAGAAACATTTTATTTATCTGTAGAAGTGCATCGACTGCACCTGCTCTTCTGGCGATGGCAATACCTGCAGCTGCTTTTCTTTTTAACTTCATATCTGCCGCTCTTGCAGTATAGCCGAGTCTGTCTATGAAAGCTTTGGCTTCTGCGGTAACTGAGCCAAAATAAGTTGGTGAACCTATTATAAATCCTTCACTTTCATGAACTTTTTTAATTGAATCATTTACAATATCGTCTTCAATTCTGCAAAATCCACTTTTTGTTTTCTTACATGTTCCGCATGCATCACAACCATATATTCTTTCGCAACCTATCTGGACTATTTCAGCTGATACTGATTCTTTTTCAAGTTCTTCAGCTATTATTTTCAGCCCGGTATAAGTATTTCCATCTTTTCTGGGGCTGCAGTTAAATAACGTCACTTTCATTTTAAATGCCTTTCGTGTATGTTCTTGGTATTCTGTCTCCTATCATGCAAATGATTTCATAATTAATAGTTTCAATCAGGTCAGCAAGTTCATTTACTGATATTTTTTTGTTGGCACTTCTTCCGATCAGCACTATCTCGTCTCCTATTCCGGCTTCACTGGCTCCATTACAATCAGTAATATCAAACATCGTCTGATCCATTGTGATATTTCCGACAACCGGAGCAAAACAATCATTATAGATTGCATATGCCTTATTTGAAAAATTCCAGGAATAACCATCTGCATATCCTACAGGAATAGTTGCGATAATGCTATCTCTTCTGGTTTTAAAAGTTCCACAGTAGGAAATACTTTCTCCTTCTGGAATATGTTTTACAAATGATATTTTTGCCTTAAGGCTTAAAACGGGTTGAAGGCTTTCAATAAAATCAATTACATCTCTGTCGCAGAAATCATGATAATCATTATTAAACGGATTTATTCCATATACAATAATGCCGAGTCTGACCATATCAAGATGCATCCGGGGATATCTTAAAAATGCTGCACTGTTTGAACAGTGATAGCTGCTTATACCAGGACATCTGATTTTAAGTTCTTCCATTATCTTTGAGAATCTGTTCCACTGAAGCATATTATAGGAATCTTCCTGTTTGGATGCACAGGCAAAATGGGTAAAAGCTCCTTCAACTTTTATTCCCGGCATTTCTGATATTTTTATTATATCTTTTACAGCATCTTTATAATTAAGCCCTATCCTATTCATTCCTGTGTCTATCTTTATGTGAACCCTGCATTCTTTATTAACAGAACTGCAGATGTCCGATATTGTTTTCGCACTATCAACTGAAGTCACTGAGAGGTGTATGTCATTCTCTACAGCATCTCTTACCTTTTCAGATGAATGTGCGCCAAGACATATTATTGGTGCTTTTATTCCACCGTTTCTAAGTCTTAAACCTTCGTGAATCAGTGCAACGCCTAGAAAAGAAGAACCGGAAGCAAGTGCTCTTTTTGATATTTCCAGAAGTCCGTGCCCGTACGCATTTGCCTTGACGACAGTCATTATAGCTGGCTTTTTATTATTTTTATCCTTATTGGATGATGAAATAAATTTTTTTATGAGTTTTAAATTGTTATCAAGATTATCAAGATTTATTTCCACCCAGGCAAAACGGTCATCGGGATAATAAACATGGTTTAAATTATTCATACCCAGATTTTCTTTCTGACTATCCCTTTTTTACAAAAGATTTTACAATATCTGCTCTGGTAACAATGCCAATGGGTTTATTTTTTTCATCGACTATGGGAATCCTGTTAACTCTGTTGTTTACCATCATTTCGGCAATATCATTTATTTTTGTATCACTGCTGGCTGATATTACTTTTCTAGTCATGATTTCTTCAACTTTTATGGCAAGATGCTTTCTAAGGTTGTTTTTGAATTTTGTAAAACTTTCAAGATATATTATTCCGTCAAGCAGTTTGAAATAGCGTGGAAAATGTAAATCTGTATCTTTGACTATTATATCTCCTTCAGTTGCAATCCCGACCATAATTCCATTTTCATCTGTTACCGGAACACCGCTTATCTTTTTTTCTATAAGCAGAGCTGATAATTCTTCAATTGAAGCGTTTTTGTCTATGGTAATAACATTGCCTGACATTATGTCTTTTGCCATTAGTTCAGACATAGTCCTCTCCTTGATATTTGTTAAGTAAAATAATATTCATATTCAAGAATCAAATATAATAAAAGTAAATTTTAATACTTTAGTTTTTCAATTTCCAGAAATACCTTTTTTAATCCTTCAAGAAGATCCGTCGCTATCATCGAGGTTTTACCTGTATCAACACTTATCAGATCGGAAGCAAGCCCATGAACATAGACACCGCAGACAGCTGCGCTCAGCCTGTCCATTCCCTGGCATAGAAAAGAGCCTATAATTCCGGTAAGTATATCTCCGGTTCCAGCTGTCGCGAGTGCAAAATCACCAGTTGGATTTATAAAAGTGTCTCCCCCTAAAGTAATAATTGTTGAAGGCCCCTTCAGCACCGAAACAACTCCGAATTTTTCAGAAGCTTCAAGGTTCGCTTCTATTCTTTCTTCAAAATTGATTTTTTCTTTTAAAAGAATTGTACATAATTCTCCGGGATGAGGAGTAATTACGACATTTTCCAGACTGAACAAATTATCACCCTGGATCTCCATCGGGCTTGCCAGGGCTCTCAGTCCGTCAGCATCAAGAACTGTAGGGATTTTGATATGCTTGAGTATTTCCCTGACAAGCATGACTGTACTCGGATTTCTGGAAAGACCCGGTCCGACTGCAAGTGCATCATATTTTTCACTTTCATTCAATATATTCCTGAAAGAATTTAGATGCAGACTTCCTGAATCTGTCTGCTCTGCGGGATATGTCATGGTTTCTGTTAGTTTTATTTCAAATATTTCATTTAATTCCTCAGGGCAAACTAATGTTACAATTCCTGCTCCCGATCTCATCGCAGACTGGCAGGTCATTGCCGCAGCTCCGCTGAAACCTCTGGAACCCGCTATTACCAGCAGTTTGCCTGCTGAATGCTTGTAAGAATAAGGTCCTCTTTCAGGTAATTTTTCGGCAACCCATTTTAATGTAGCTTCAAAATATCCGGGGTGTTCCCTGATAATATTCCGGGGGATACCTATATCAGCAGTGATGACTTCACCGGAATAATCAGAGCCGGGATAAATTACATGACCTGTCTTTTTAGTTCCAAAAGTAACTGTATAGTCTGCTTTTATGGCATCTCCGAGTATTTTGCCATTGTCAGAATCTATGCCTGAAGGAATATCTACAGCAAAAACGGTTAAATCTTTTTTTACTTTTTTTACTTTATTTACAATTCCGATTATTTTGATGCTTATCCCTCTGATATTTTCATTATGTAATCCTGTTCCGAATACTGCGTCTATTATAAAATCCGATTTTTCAAGCTGCTGCTGTAATTCTTTTAAATAAATTTCATCATTTCCATCTTCCTGGAAAATGATTTTTATATTTCCGAAATTCTTTTCTTTTCCTGAATCTGAATCTTCTTTAAGTTTTAATAATTTTTTGTAATAAAAAAAACTATCTCCGCCTAATTTCTGATTCGGACCTGTATAGAATACAGCCAGATTAATCCCTTTTTTTAGAAGATTTATTGCAATTACAAAACCGTCTCCGCCATTATTACCTGTTCCACAGAGTATACAGCAATTCAGTCCGGATGTTGCTTTACTGGCTGTATTTTTCTGCAAATTAATTCTTTTTGCAGTACCATGACTTTTGCCGATAAAGGAATAGCCTGTCTTTAAGTAGAAATCAAGTATGAAATCCGAGACACTGGTGCCGGCATTATTCATAAGCCACTTTGAATCAATGCCTGATTCCATACATCTGCGGTCAACTTTTGCAGTTTCACTGCCTCTGAGTATTTTTATAAGATTATCATCTTTATTAAAATCCATGTGCTTTGCCGAGCTCCTTCTATGCTCCCGGTTTGATATAAAATAAAAATCCATTAATCAGAAAAATATCCGTTACCGAAATCGGTTAAAAATATTTTATCACAAAAATATCAGAGGGTCTTTATGTTGTCATTCGCTTAATGATATTGCAAATGCAATGCAATATCCGCTGGTGGATGATATTGTCAGTTTTACTTCTTTTATATTAAGCCTTTTTGCATAAGATAAGGTCATTCCACTGAAAGCTATAAAAGGTTTCCCATCCATATTGTTTCTGATTTCTATTTCTTTAAAAAAAACATTTCTTCCGATTCCCTGACCAAGACTTTTTGCAACTGCCTCCTTTGCAGCAAATCTTGAAGCAAAACATTAGTATAATACTTTTCCTTTTTGCCTGCAATAGTTTATTTCTGAGTCAGTATATATTTTTTTCAGGAAAGAAGGGTATTTTCCAATAATTCTTTCTATTCTTTTAACCTCTATCAGGTCCGTCCCGATATTATAAATATTCAATTTGTTATTCAACTGTTACACTTTTTGCCAGATTACGGGGCTGATCCACATTTCTGCCCAGATTTTTTGCAATATAATATGAAAGAAGCTGCAATGGTATTATTGTCAAAATGCCATATAATTCTTCTATTGTTTTCGGAACAGAAAAAACATAATTCGAATACCTGGATATCTGCGTATCTCCTTCGGTAGAAATTGAAAATATGGTAGCATTCCTTGATTTTACTTCTTCTATATTGCTTAACATTTTTTCATATACAGAATCTCTGGGAACAATTCCCACTACGGTGGTACTGGTATCAGTGAGAGCTATAGGACCATGTTTCATCTCTCCTGCTGCATAACCTTCTGCATGAATATAAGATATCTCTTTTAATTTAAGAGCACCTTCAAGCGCAACAGGGAGTCCGAACAGCCTTCCCAAAAATAAAAAAGTTCTGTATTTATAAAGCTGATCAGCTATTTTTTTTATCTGTCCGGCATTATTAAGTATGCTTTGAATTTTATTGGGTATTATTTCCAGTTCCCCGAGAATCTCTCTGATTTTTTCTTCATTAAGCCTGCCAGCTTCCTTTGCAAGATAAACTGCAATAAGATACATGACAATCATCTGTGCAGTAAATGTTTTTGTCGCACATACTCCTATTTCAGGTCCGGCATGAGTATAGATAACTGCATCTGATTCACGTGCAACCGTACTGCCTACTACGTTTGTTATTGCGACAATCCTTGCCCCTTTTGACCTTGCTTCCCGGATAGCTGCAAGAGTATCTATTGTTTCCCCTGATTGTGTGATTGCAATAAACAAGCAGTTTTTTTCAACTATCGGGTCTTTATATCTGTATTCTGAAGAGACTTCTACTTCAACAGGTATTCTCGCCCACTTTTCAATAAGCTGTTTTCCCAGCAGTGCTGCATGTGAAGAAGTACCACATGCAATTATATGTATCTTTTCCAGATTTCTGATTTGTTCTGATGTCAGATTTATTTCTTTAAAATCAAGAATTCCTTCACTAAGTCTGCCTCTCATTGTTTCCTTGACACCGAAAGGCTGCTCAAAAATTTCTTTTAACATAAAATCTTCATATCCGGATTTTTCAGCACTTGTTATGGACCAGTTTACCTTAAAAGGTTCTCTGGTTATTTTCTTTCCGTCGATATCAAAGATTTCTATACTGCTTTTTGTAATTCTTATAGTTTCGAAATCATTAACGATTATAAAATTTTTTGTATGTTCAAGAACGGCAGGCATATCAGAGGCAAGAAAATTCCCATCCCTTCCTATACCGATAATTAGAGGACTTGCTATCCTGGCAGCAATTATTTCATCCGGCGATTCAGAATTCAGTGCTACAATGGCACCCGAGCCTTTGATTCTTTTTAAAAGTTTCTGCATGGCTATAAGCAGATCACCATTATTGAATTCTTCAAGCAGATGAGGTATTACTTCCGTGTCTGTTTCTGAAATGAATTTGTGTCCTTTTGAAACAAGTTCTTCCTTTAACTCAGAATAGTTTTCGATTATTCCGTTGTGCACAACAGCTATCTTTGATGAACAATCTGTGTGCGGATGTGCATTAATCTGCGTAGGAGCTCCATGGGTAGCCCATCTTGTATGGCCTATTCCTACACATCCTTCAATATCAATACCGTTAACAAGTTTTTCTAGTTCTGATATTTTACCAGCCTGTTTTGCAATTTTTATACTATAATTTCCGGAAGAGTTCTTCCTGTTTTTTTTATTGTTTTCTTTCATTAAAATTGCAATTCCTGCAGAATCATAACCTCTGTATTCAAGCCTTTTTAAACCATTGATGATTATTTCCCTGCATTTCCTGTCACCGATATAAGCAATTATTCCGCACATAAATT
>DNFX01000192.1 GCA_003486795.1 Actinomycetota bacterium | reverse complement strand
CCTTTCTTATATATTTAATAAAATCCAAATAAAGAAATTTATTAAATAAACCTCTTTATTTGGAAGACTTTATAATTAATAATATTAAATTATTTTATAAATTGTTCAATTTAATTTACAGGAAAGGAGTAAAAGTGCCATATATCAATATTTATCTGCTCGATGGAAGAACCGAAGAACAAAAAAGAGAAATGGCATCCAGGATAACAGATGTTGTTTCTGAAGTAGGTAAAGTGCAAAGGGAAATGGTGCATATTCTTTTTATTGATATGCCCAGAACAAATATATCAAAAGGCGGAATACTGGTATCCGACAAAAAATAAAAATATTTTAATTTATTTCAGTCTGTAATTCTGCACCAAGCTGAAGTCTTCTGATTATTTTAAGTTCATAAAAAATAAAAATTACTGTCATGATTGTTGACAGGATATCGCTTAACGGCATTGAAAACCATACGCCGTTTAATCCCATGAAAAGTGGCAGAATAATAATTGCCGGTATTAAAAAGATAACCTGTCTGGATATATTAAGAATCAGGGCAGGGACTGCTTTACCTATCGCCTGGAAAAAAGTACCACCTACTATCTGAACACCCAGTGTTATAAAAAATAATGACACGATTCTTATTGGCAATATGCCTATATCTATCATACTTTTATCACTGCTGAAAATTCTTAAGAGGAAGCCCGGAAATCCAAAAATAAGTATGAAAGATAATGCAGAAATTATTGTAGTCCAGATAACAGCTTCTTTCAGGACTTCCTTTACTCTTGTATAATTTTTTGCACCGAAATTAAATCCGGTAATTGTTGAAAATGCCTGCGCAATACCGATTATAGGCATTATGGTTATATCCATAACTCTTATTGCGATTCCCATTATTGCAATATACATGTCACTGCCATATTGCATTATTGATCTGTTAAATAGTATAAAAATCACGCTATCAACAATACTCATTAAAAATGATGGAAAGCCAATTTTAAGTATCTCCCAGATCAGTTTCAATCTTGGTTTAAACATTTTCAAATTAAATCGGAAAACGCTTTTACTCAGATTAAAATAGGTCAGAATATAAATCATATTTATTATCTGGCTTATGATCGTAGCCAGGGCAGCTCCTTTTACTCCCATTTTAAAGACAAATATAAAAATAGGATCCAGTATAATATTAAGCACAGCCCCAAGGATTAAAGCATACATTGCTGCCCTGGGTCTGCCTTCGGATCTTATTAGATTATTACCCAGAACATCAAATGAATAAAAAATAAATCCGAATATTATAATCGAGAGATAGTCTCTGGAATAAGGCAAAACATCCTTTGAAGCACCGAAAAACAATAGAAGTTTATCCATAAAAAAATAGCATATTATCATAAGTAAAATACTGACGATAATATTCAGAATAAGTGCATTGCCGGCAGTCAGTGCTGCTTTCTCTCTATTCTTTGCCCCAAGGGAACGGGAGATTATCGAAGCTGAACCTGTTCCAATCATATATCCTACAGCAAACATTAATATCTGCATCGGCAGAACTATCGCAAGTCCTGCTATTGCAATAGGTCCTACGCCATGTCCCACATAGAGAGTATCTATAACATTATATAAAGCACTGAATACAAGTCCTGTTATTGCAGGAATTGAAAACTTAAATAATAATTTTCTTAAATTCTCATTGAGAATCAGTTTTCTTTCTGAATCCATATAAATACCTTTTAAAACAGATTTTATGAAATAATATTCAATGAATTTAATAAACAAAAGTTAAAACCACATAAAGAGTTTTCCAAAAAATTAATTCAGGGAAACCCGTTGACTTTTTAGGGTTTTATTTTCCTGGCAGCCAAAATAAAATAGCATACACAAATAAAATATTTTAGTGCTATGACTAAAGAAGTCAATAATTATTATGAATAATTATTATGAATATTTTTTAAATAACTTATTCATATGATTATATTATAATTATTCCTGTTTTTAAAAAGATTATATAGATTATATCTGAAATTTCTTCTTCCTCTTCCTTTTTCTTGGGTCATTAAAAGATCCGGAAGGCAGGATGTTCTTACTTTTTCTTTTTACTGAATTATCATCTACTCTTACTTTCCTTCCTTTGTAGAGTTCCCCCTGGAAAGACTGCAGTATATCACTGACGTATTCATCACTTTTCAGATCAATAAAAGAATAAACACCCTTGATATTTATCCTGCCGAAAACAGCAGACGGTAATCCTGTTATTTCTTTAAAATAACTGAGCATTTTACTGTTAGTGAAGCCATCCATGCTACCCAGATTAATAAAAATACTCGCACTTTTTGATGAATCATTTTTTTGCTTGATATGATCTTTTTTTGAAAAATCAATATTTAAATCTTTTGCGTCACGATAGTAATCAAGAAAGCGGTTAAATTCCAGGGATACTATGCGTTTTATAAGTTCGTCCTTATTAATATCATTTAATTCCTCATTAATAGAATCGATATATTTTGAAATACCTGCCTGATTTATCTCCACTTTCTTTATTCTTTTAATCAGTGAAAGCAACTGTTGTTCGCAGACCTCCACACCTTCAGGGACTTTTGCATAAATGAATTTTTTATTTAGGTATTTCTCAATTTTTCTTATTCTGCCGATATCCTTTATATTTATTATAGATATGGTAACGCCTGATTTTCCGGCTCTGGCTGTTCTCCCGCTTCTGTGCGTGTATATCTCTGTTTCATCAGGAAGCTGGTAATTAATTACATGGCTTACATCACTGACATCTATTCCTCTTGCAGCAACATCGGTAGCAACAAGCAGCTGAAGATTCCTGTTCCGGTAATGTTCCATTACTTTATCGCGCTGTGCCTGACTTAAATCTCCATGAAGTGAATCTGCATTATAACCATCCTTCATTAATTTTTCAGCTATCTCCTGGGTTTCAATTTTTGTTCTGCAAAAAACAATTGCAAATATATCCGGATTAAAATCTACTATTCTTTTTAGAGCGGTATATCTGTCTTTTTCATGTATCACATAATAAAAGTGTTCAACATTTTCAGCTGCTGCATTTCTAACACCTATAGTTAATTCTACAGGTTCTTTCATATATTTTTTTGTTATTTTATGTATCTCATCAGGCATAGTTGCGGCAAAAAGCCATGTATGCTTATTTTCTGGTGTCTTCTCAAGAATTGCGTCAATATCTTCCTGAAATCCCATATTCAGCATCTCATCAGCTTCGTCTAACACAACATATTTAATATATGATATATTGATTTTTTTACGTCTTATCAGATCATTGAGTCTGCCAGGAGTTGCAACAACGATATGAGCACCTTTTTTTATTTTATTTATCTGTGTTTCTATACTTGCACCGCCATATACAGCAACTATTTTTATCTGCTTTAAATACTTGCAGTAATTCTTAATATCATTTGCAATCTGTACACATAATTCTCTGGTAGGCGCTAATATAAGAGCTTCGATATATTCGGAATCAGTATCAGTCAGCTCAGCCAAAGGAATACCGAATGCAGCAGTTTTGCCAGTACCGGTCTGGGCAAGACCGATAAAATCTTTATTGCCTTTTTTTAATACAGGGATTGCTTTTTCCTGTATCGGAGTCAGATGCTCAAACCCGAGCTCTCTTACTGCTCTTGCAAGTTCTTCCCTAATTCCGAATTCTTGAAATGTTTTCATTAATTTTTCCAGTCATTAACTTGTTATTATTTTATTTATATAAAAAATTTCTATATCTTTATGTATTGTATTTTAAAAAAGGATATTATTAAATGTTTTAAAATTAAAACTAATAAAGGAACCATGATAATGAAAAAAGAAGAATTCATTGAGCTCATAAGAGAAAATAAAGAAATGATTGAATCTGGAAAAAATTCCAAATGCACCTGTCATGTCGTTAAATGCAAATAGCATGGAAATTGTTTAAGTGCGTAATGATGCGCATAGTTGTACAGGATCATCTGCCAAATTGTATGAAACCAATAGTAAAAAACAAATAGCAGAGCTTGTTGCAAAGATTGAAATGCATCTGGTTGATAATAAGCCAACGCCGTATGAATACTGGAATGCTGTAGATTTTCTTTTTTCAGAAGAAGAAAAATATTAAAATAATTAATCAACTTATTAATATATTCTTTTTTTTAAATAAGATACCTCTGTTTAAAACAGAGGTATCTTATTTTTACTGGAATTGCATAACAGGCATGATTAAAGTTGTTTAATTATAAGTTATGCTTAATTTTACATTACTCTGCTGATATTCCCATCCGTCCCAGGCATCCGGATTACCGGTCAGAAGGCCTGTAAAATGAATACGAAGCTGAAATCGTGGTCTTCCTGCATTTATTGCATTCTGTAGCGCTGTCTTTAAGGCAGCATTGCTACAAGAGAAAGTAGAACTCCCGAATAGCTGTAAAACATTTCCAGCTGTAAAAGCATCTGAGTTCTGTATCGCCCTTGGCCCCCAGTAAAGTTCATTTAATGCAAGCTGATCGAAAATACTTAGCGGGTTTCCCCATTGCTGACTTAATGAGAACACAGCATTTGCGCTTTGTATCGTCTTGCCTGAAAGTGAGCTTATGTCAAAACTTATAAATCCGAATACCTGTTTGTTTGATGCACTGTCTCCAGCATACAGGCAACCTCCGGCATTTATTACACCGTCCTTTTCCACATATCCTCCTTCAGCAGTAACTTTATTCAGATCAGCAGACAAAATTGGCGGCGTGCTGACAGTAACTGATTTTGTTTTATTCACTGTGTGTCCTTTACCATCAGAAACACTTAAGTCAATGGTATATGCTCCTGCAGCATTTGGTGTTTTCCATTTTACCGGATTACCGCTACTATTATTCAGGGTACCTGCTGTTACAGACCAGCTGAAAGTAAGAGTATCTAAATCAGGATCAGATGCAGTAACGGAAATATCATATTCAGTATTTGTAACAGGATTGGGATTCGAAATGGAAATGTCGCTGACTACCGGCTCTCTGTTTACACCTTCAC
>DNFX01000182.1 GCA_003486795.1 Actinomycetota bacterium | reverse complement strand
TTATCTGAAGAAAAATACTTCAAAAGATCTGCTTCGTCAACATCTATCCTGTTGCCATAACTTACAAATTTGCAAAGATGCGACAGTATATCAATTGCACACAGGCCGACTGTTCCGGACTGGCTCATCATGCATATTCCACCAGGTTTTGGCCTTCTCATATTTTTATAATTGAAAAACATTGAATCCACTCTTGTCTCTGCGTCAAAAACACCGATGCAGTTACAGCCGATTATCCTTATACCATGTTTAATGGCAGTATTTTTTATATCTTCTTCAAGCTGAGCGTTTCCGGATTCCTTCCCTCCTGCTGAAATAATAATGACATTCCTGATACCTTTTTCTCTGCACTGGTCCAGTATACCGACTACATAATCAAGTGATACAAGCACTATGACAAGTTCCACTTTTTCTTTTATTGAAGCTATATCTGTATAAGCAGAAAGACCTAGTATCTCTTTATATTTCGGGTTTATTGGAAAAATTCTGCCTTTGTAGCCATTGGTTTTAAGGTTGTTTACAATAGTATATCCGAGTTTTGTTTCTACAGGACTTGCTCCGACTACTGCAATTGAGGAAGCATTAAAGAATTTATCGATATTATTAATATCAGGAATCTCTGCACTTACAGGCTCTGCGGATTTTTTGGGCATGAATTTAAAGTCCACTATTCTGTAATCATCTCCATAAAATATGGCAGGATTTATATCAAAGGATTCCATTTTTTCAAGATTGTCCTGTGCAAGCCTGGAGGTCTTTAAAAGAACATCGGCTAGTGTTTCAATAGGCACTTTCTTTATATGCCTGAAACCCTTTAAAAGAGTCTTTGAAAATTTAAGTTCCTTTATCATGGAATATGCATCATCTTTTGAGATCGGAAGCGCCCTGAAGGCAATATCTTTTATGGCTTCAGTAAATATTCCGCCCATTCCTGCCATCAGGCACGGGCCAAAAACTCTGTCATTGGTATAACCTATTATGAACTCAAAACCTTCCGAAAGCATTTCCTGTATCGACATCCCGTCAATTGCCGCTTCAGGAAAATTCTTTTTTACTGATTCCATTATCTCGTCATAGGCAATTAATAGCTGTTCTTCGTCCTTTATATCAAGTTTTACAGCTCCTATATCCGATTTATGCAGAATGTCAGGTGATTCAATCTTCAATGCCAGGGGATATCCTATTAAAGAAGCTTTTCTGATTGCATCTTCCCTGCTGTCAGCTATCTGGGATTTTACAATATTTAATCCATATACGGATTCCAGTTCTGTAAATCTAACCATTATTTCTCCTGTTTAAAAATAATTATTTATTAAAATTTATGAAAATTTTATTATATATTAGGTTCCCTGCACGAAATTATTAAATAATATTATAAGTCAATTTTAATTACAAGAACTGCCCGCATTGTTAATGTCTGCTTTATCTTTAAGAAATCTGCAGAATGATTTTTTGAATTATTAAAAATCTTCTTTAAATTAATAAAACTTGCCAAACAGATATCGGGCATCTTTTACAGGGATGCCCGATATTATTAGCTAAAATAATTTTTATGATTAAAAGTATTCTTATGCTTTCTGGTGTTTTCCCGTTCTTCTTAATACAGGTACCATTATCATTGTCATAAGCCCTATGATTATAAACATCAGACCAGCTATTACAAGATTTTCCCTTATGCCTGTAAAAGGTAAGTCCTGTATTCCGAGAACATCTATCTGTCCTGTCTCCTGTATGCCAAGAACAGTAATCACAGTCGTGATGATATCCGGAACAGTGGTAGTTGTATCTCCGGGAACTGTAGTGGTTGTTCCTAGGGGTACAGTTGTTGTAGTTTCCCCGNNTAGTTTCCCCGGGTACAGTTGTTGTTGTTTCATCCGGTATAGTTGTAGTTGTATCGTCTGGTATTGTTGTAGTCGTCTCATCCGGTATTGTCGTAGTCGTTTCATCCGGAATAGTAGTTGTAGTCTCGTCAGGTATAGTAGTTGTGGTTTCATCCGGTATAGTTGTAGTTGTCTCATCCGGAATAGTAGTTGTAGTCTCGTCAGGTATAGTTGTAGTTGTCTCGTCAGTAATTTTATAGCCAAAGACAATATGGCTTATTTCGAAGTTTTTGCCATTGTTCGGAATAATTAATGTACAGTTTGTTCCACTTGTAGCTCCGGAAGAATAATAATAAACATTGGTATCATTTCCACCTTTCATGGCCACCACGTAAACAGTTACTGAAGGATCAAAAACCTGCCACTTTATTCCATAATCCCCAATCTTCTCAGTAATAGTTATTACAGGATTGTCTGCCGGATAGTTTCCTGTTCCAGGATTGTAATCAATTTTAAAACCACTGAGGCCTGAAGGAAGATTATCAACGTTATAATTCCCTTCAAAAAAAGATCCGCCTGGACAGCTGCTTCCACCTGAAGCATCATCTGCAAAGATCAGCCCGGGAAGAATTAAAATTATTCCCAATATAATTAATAATGTTGAAAAGATATATGGAACTTTTCTTCTTTTATTAGTCAAATTATCCTCCCTGAAAATAAAATTTTATTTATAAAATAAAAAAACCGACTTAAACTACAAAATTAGTTTTAGTCGGTTACGCTATTCGCTCCACTTCTCTCTCAGCGTCCAAACTTGAGAAAAGTCTCAAAGCACCTAATTTATTTTTTAATATTATCGCTAATTATATTATCTGTAATCCAATCATATTAAGTATGATTTATAAATAATAATAGATATTATATTAAAAATCAATAATTATTTTAAAATAAATTTAAAATAATTATATAATATTATTTGTATATAATTTTTAAATAATAATAATTAATATAATAATATTTATTAGTAATAATTATTACTTACTTATAATGCTTTCTTTCCCAGCTCATATAAGAACCATTGAGGCATTTAACGTCAGTAAATCCGTTATTTTTAAGAAGCTTATATGCCACATAAGCTCTGTATCCTGTTTTACAATAAATGACCGTCTTTTTTGTTCTGTTAAATTCTTCAAGATTCTCTCTTAAAATGTTTAAAGGCATCAGTTTTGCATTTTCAATATGTCCTGACTTAAATTCACCAGGATTTCTTACATCGATTATCTGATAATCCTCTGACAAACTTGTATCCTGAATAATTCTCCTTAAATCCTCACAGTCAATGAATTCCACTTCACCTTTAAACAGATTCTCCGCTATCATTCCGATAATATTAATTGAATCCTTAGCTGCTCCGCAGGAAGGATGATAGGAAAGATCGTATCCGGCAAGATCTCTTATGTTTGCTTTATTAAAAATAGAAACAGCCATAATATCGGTTTTTTTATCCACGCTATTTTTTCCGACTGCTTCAAATCCCAGCAATTCTCCGGTAATTTTATCAAAAATAGTAATCATGTGAAGCATTTCCGCTCCGGGATAATAGCCTGCATGTGAAAGGAAGTGGGTTTCTATCTTTGCTGCATTTCTATTTATCTTCTTTGCTTCTTTAAATGAAAGTCCTGTTTTCCCGATCTGTAAATCAAATATTTTTATTATTGATGTTCCTATGCTGCCTTTAAAAGTATGTTTTCCGAAAAGCTCACCGGATTTTTTTTGTATTCCTTCCGAGTCTTTAATATCATTAAAAATATTTTCTGCGACTATCCGTCCCTGTTTGCTTGCTATTGATGCAAGGCAAAAGATCTTATTCTGTTCCGATAACAAATCGTTTACTTCGACACAATCCCCTGCTGCATATATATAGTTAAAATTAGTCTTTAAATATTCATCTGTAATAATACCGCCTTTTTTCCCTATGCTTATTCCACAGTCTCTGGCAAGACTGTTCTCAGGCCTGACACCTATTCCCATAAAAACAATGTCTGGTTTTATTGAAATATTTTCAGAGATCATAACCGAACTGATTCTTCGCTGTGAATCAGAATAGTAATCAATAACATCACAGTTTTTAAAAATTCTTATTCCTTTTCTTTTCAAATAATCTTCAGCATAATCAGTTACCTCATTATCAAAATTAGGTAATATCTGTGAAGTCTTTTCCAAAATTACGGTATCTAAATTCTTATTTGAAAATGCCTCCAGCAATTCAAGACCAATAAAACCTGCCCCTATGACAAGAGCATTGGTATTTATTTCCCTGTTTTTCATATCATTATCAAAATCCTGCGAATTATCATCCCTACCATTTCTGTTTTCTTCCTGCGTACCATGATTTATCAGGTTTTCCTTAATATAGAGATCCACATAATTCCTTAAAACAACAGCATCATCTATGGTCTTAAGGAAACAGATATTTTTTTCATTGTTAAAAAATGGCAGCTTTGATGGTTTTGTCCCTGTTGTTATAATCAGATAATCAAAATAATCCTCAAACTCGTAACCATCTACCGTATTTCTTATTTTTATGGATTTTTTCTTTGGATCTATATCTGTAACCTCATGCATGATTCTTATATCCAGATTAAATCTTTTGCTGAAAGAATCTACAGAGTTTACAAGCAAATCATCCATGCTGCTTATTTTGCCTGATACAAAATAAGGCAGACCGCAGGAAGCATATGAAATATATTTATCCTTTTCATATATGGTTATATCAATATCTTCACTAAGTCTTCTTAACTTTGCCGCAGCAGAAGTGCCGGCAGCAACAGCTCCGATAATTATTACCTTTTTCTTTTTCATTATTTGTTACTCCATAAATAAAAATAATAAATATATTAAAAACCCTGCAGATAAATCTGTCTTTTTTATAAAGATAATTTTCCTAATAATTATCTAAAACCAGTAAAGTAATAAAAACTTATATTTATTATATATATTACTTACTGTAAACCAGTTTTGATGCCGGATTATAAAATTAAAATCTATTTTTAAATAAAAAACAATTTAAAATTATCAGGATGGTTTGCAAAAATATATAAAAATATCTAATATTTTAATAAAAATATGAAAGCTTTATTAATCAGTGACAAAATAGTTGAAAATATATACAGTAATTCTATTTCTGATAGATTAAAAGATATAGACTTGATAATTTCATGCGGGGATCTGCCAAATTATTACCTTGAATTTATAGTTTCTACATTAAACAAACCCTTATTTTATGTGATGGGTAATCATTTTAATAACGGAATGTATACAGAAAATGGTTTAAGCACCAGACATCCTGAAGGCTGCATCGATCTTGACGGAAAAATCGTCGAGTTCTGCAATATAGTTATGACAGGGTTTGCCGGTTCCATGAAGTATAGCAACGGACTTTACCAGTATTCAGATTCACAGATGTTCTTGAAAGCCTGCAGGCTGAAAGTCAGGCTTTTTTTCAGAAAGCTCTTTAGAAAAAAATGTGTGGATATAATTGTAACTCATGCCCCCCCTTTTAAAATACATGACGGAGAGGATCTCTGTCACAGGGGTTTT
Organism: Actinomycetota bacterium; assembly: GCA_003486795.1. Next base: position 2,044 of record DNFX01000182.1, on the reverse strand, counting down.
AAGGTTTTTAATAAACTTATTGACTTCTGCAAACCGAAATTTTTTATTCATGGCCACATTCATCTTTACGGTACAGGTAATAACTGGAAAACATTGATTGGAAATACCCAGGTAATTAATGCATACGGTTTCAGGATAATAGATATTTAATAAGAAAATAAAAATGGAAAAAGAATCAAACTTTAACACAGATTCAGCTCATGAATTCGACAATGCAAGATTTAAATCCATGCTGCTAAATCTCAGGTATTTTCTTGTAGGCAGAAATAATGAACTGCTTTCATTTGAAAAAATCAAAAGAAATCTTGAGCTTTATAATCAGAGAAATCTGGGCATAAAGACTGTAAGAATAAAAGATATCGTAGGAAGCCTTGACCGTTATAAAGACTTCGACAGTTATTTTTTACCGAAAAAGATGAGCCTGCAGAGAAGGTGGGCAAATATTCATAACCTTCTTGTAAAAGATGTTATCCTTCCTCCTGTCAAACTTTATAAAGTGGGAGAAGTTTATTTTGTATTTGATGGTAATCACAGAGTAAGCGTTTCAAAAAAAATGGGTGTGGAATTTATCGATGCTGAAGTTATCGAATTTAGCACAGATGTGAAAATAAGCTCAGATATGGATCATAATGAGATTTTTATACTTGCTGAAAGAGAAAAATTCCTGAATATAACAGGCCTGAAGCAGGAAAGACCGGATAATAAAATGAGGATAACAGCACCGGGACAATATGATTTTCTCCTTGGCCAGATTAACAAGCTGATGGTCCAGATGAATGAAGATAAAAAAGCAGATGAAAAAATGACAACTTTCAGGGAAGCTTCGCTTTTCTGGTACGATAATATCTATCTCCCGGCTATTGAAATAATAAAGAAATACGGTATACTTCAGAAGTTCCCAAAAAGAACAAAAACTGACCTTTATATCTGGATAAATGAACACAAGAGATATCTGAGTCTTAAATATGGAAGAGATATAATAACAAAATTTGCTGCACAGGATATAATGAAAAGATACAGCAGGAACCCTTTTAACAGGATGAAACTGAAGATTATAAATATAGGGCATAAAAATATTAAATATGATTGAGATTTATTAACAAAAAATTACAAAGGTTTTTGCATGTTAATGTATTTATATCTTGTATTAATAGGTCTGGGGGCTGGTTTTCTTGGCTCAATAGTTGGAATCGGCGGCGGAATAATCATAGTGCCTCTTCTTTCATTATTAATGAAAATACCGATACAGAATGCAATAGGAACCAGTCTTGTGGCAGTTATGGCAACCTCTATTTCTGCATCCAGACTTTTTTTTAACAAAGGTCTTACTAACCTGAAAACAGGTCTTGCCCTGGAAACCTTTACTACCGCGGGAGCTATTACCGGAAGCATTCTTATATCTTATATAAAAAGCAATATCCTCTTTGGATTATTTGGCTTAATTACGCTTGTCAGTGCTTATTTTTCTTACAGGAAAAATATATCGCAGCAGAAAAAAAATGACGGAGAAACTGATAACGGACAGGTGCTGCTGCTGCAGAGCAGGATAAATGATATTGAAAATGATGCTGAGAAAAAGAATAAAGAAGGTATGGACTACTATTATGACAATGCTTCTAAGCAGACAATATATTATAAGGTAAAAAATTATCCTGCCGGATTTTCAACATCTTTTATTGCAGGAATTATGAGCGGGCTTCTTGGTGTGGGAGGTGGTTTTATAAAAGTACCTACAATGAATCTGGTGATGAATGTTCCGATGAAAGTAGCTACAGCAACAAGTAATTATATGATTGGAATTACTGCAGTTGCATCATCAGTAATTTATCTGGCGAAAGGATTTATTATCCCCGATATCACTGCCGCAGTAGTAATAGGGGTGCTTGCAGGAGGAACTGCAGGTTCATTTACAGCCTACCGCATAAAGAACAGATATATTGTAATTATTCTTATAGTAATATTTATAATTTTCGGTATAAACATGATTCTGAAAGCATTCGGATTAAATCTTTTTTAAAAACTTTTTTATCAGATATTTTTTTAA